>DATABU010000830.1:0-3165 GCA_036259415.1 Longimicrobiaceae bacterium | reverse complement strand
GATGACCGCGGAGCGCTTCGTCCCCGATCCGTTCTCGGCGCAAGGCGGCGCACGGCTGTACCGGACGGGCGACCGGGCGCGGTGGCGGGCGGACGGCGCCATCGAGTACCTGGGGCGGCTCGACTTCCAGGTGAAGGTGCGTGGCTTCCGCATCGAATTGGGCGAGATCGAGGCGGTGCTGCGCCGGCACGAGAGCGTCGCCGACTGCGTGGTGATGGCGCGCGCGGAGGCGGGCGAGCAGCGGCTGGTGGCGTACGTGGTGGGCGACGTGGAGACGGACGCGCTGCGCGCGCACGTGCGGCGGAGCGTGCCGGAGTACATGGTCCCGTCCGCGTTCGTCGCCCTGGACGCGCTCCCGCTGACGCCCAACGGCAAGCTGGACCGCAAGGCGCTGCCGGCGCCGGAGCTCGCGTCGGCGGAGGACCGGTACGTGGCGCCGCGCACCCCCGTCGAGGAGGTGCTGGCGGGGATCTGGGCGGAGGTGCTGCGGCTGGAGCGCGTTGGCGTGGAGGAGAGCTTCTTCGACCTGGGCGGACACTCGCTCCTGGCCACGCGGGTGGTGTCGCGGGTCCGCGAGCTGTTCGGTGTGGAGCTGCCGCTGCGGGCGCTCTTCGAGGGACCCACGGTGGCGGAGCTGGCCGGGCGCGTGGAGGAGATGCGCCGCGCGGGGCTGCCGGTGCTGCCGCCGGTGGTGCCGGTGGAGCGCACGGGGGCGCTGCCGCTCTCGTTCGCGCAGGAGCGGCTCTGGTTCCTGCACCAGATGGAGCCGGAGGGCGCCGGCTACAACATGCCCTGGTCGGGCCGGCTGCGGGGGTGCCTCGACGCGTGCGCCCTGGAGCGGGCGCTGGGCGAGCTGGTGCGCCGCCACGAGGCGCTGCGCACCACGTTCCGCCCGGTGGAGCAGGGCGCCGTGCAGATCGTGCACCCGGCCGCGCCCGCGCGCCTGCCCGTGCTGGACCTCACCGGGCTCGCGCCGCGGGCCCGCGAGGACGAGGCGCGCCGCCTGGCGCGGGAGGACGCGGCGCGCCCCTTCGACCTGGAGCGCGGTCCGCTGCTCCGCGCGACGCTCGTGCGCCTCTCCGACGAGGAGCACGTGCTGCTGCTCACCATGCACCACATCGTCAGCGACGGCTGGAGCATGGGCGTGCTCTTCCGCGAGCTGTTCACTCTCTACGAATCGCTCTCGCGGCCCTCCGGCGCGGCAGGGCCGGCATCGCCGCTGCCGCCGCTGGCGGTGCAGTACGCGGACTTCGCCGTATGGCAGCGCAGCTGGCTACGGGGCGAGGTGCTCCGCCGCCAGCTCGACTGGTGGCGGGAGCGGCTGGGCGGCGCACCCCCTGTACTGGAGTTCCCGACCGATCGCCCGCGCCCCGCGGTGGCGAGCTCGCGCGGCGCTTCACACGGGTTCCGCCTTCCCGCGGACGTCACGCGTGGGCTCCGCGCTCTCGCCCGGCGGGAAGGGGCCACGCTCTACATGGTGACGCACGCCGCCCTCGACCTGCTGCTCTCGCGCTGGTCGGGGCAGGAGGACCTGGTCGTCGGGTCGCCGATCGCGGGACGCACACAGGTGGGGACGGAGGGGCTGATCGGCTTCTTCGTCAACACGCTCGCGCTGCGCATCGATCTCTCCGGCGACCCCACGTTCCAGGAGCTCGTGCGCCGCGTGCGGGAGACGGCGCTGGGGGCGTACGCCCACCAGGACCTGCCCTTCGAGCGGCTGGTGGAGGAGGTCGCTCCGGAGCGAGGCCTGTCGCACACGCCGCTCTTCCAGGTGATGTTCGCGCTCCAGAACGTGGACTCCGGCGGGGGGCCCGCCATCGCCGGGGTTCGGCTGGAGCCGTTCGGGCGCGAGGTGCGGACGGTGCGCTTCGACCTGGAGCTGGACCTCAGGGAGGTGGGCGAGGAGCTGCTCGGGAGCCTGCGCTTCCGGACCGACCTGTTCGACGCCGCCACCATGGAGCGCTTCGCGGCGCAGTACCAGGTCGTGCTCGCCGCGGCCGTCGCCTCGCCGGAGGAGCGCCTGTCGCGCCTGGCGATCCTTCCGGACGAGGAGGTGCGGCAGACTCTGGCGTTCGGCGGCGGGTCCGCGCGCGACGGCACGGGTGACGCCCCGGTGCACCTGCTCTTCGCGGAGCAAGCGGCCCGGACACCGAACGCGCTCGCCGTCCTGTTCGAGGGGGAGTCGCTCACCTACGCGGAGCTGGACGCGCGCGCCGGGCGCCTCGCCCGGCGCCTGCGCGGCCTGGGAGTGGGTGTCGGGGCGACGGTCGCCGTGTGCCTGGAGCGCGGCCCGGGCGTGCTCGTGGCGCCGCTGGCCGTGTGGAAGGCGGGCGGCGTCTACCTGCCGCTCGATCCCACCCATCCGCCGGAGCGGCTGTCCTTCCTGCTCGGCGACTCGGGCGCGGAGCTGGTGGTCACCGAGTCGGCGCTGGCCGGGCTGCTGCCGGAGCGGGAGGTGGAGGTGGTGCTGCTGGACGGGATTCCCACTCCCCGGGGCCGGGGGGGAGCGGAGGAGGGCGGCGCGGCGACGGCGGAAGTCCTGCCGGGCGACCTGGCCTACCTGATCTACACGTCGGGATCGACGGGGACGCCCAAGGCGGTGATGGTGGAGCACGCGCAGCTCACCCACACCCTGCGCGCCAGCCTCGAAACCCTCGGCTTCGCCCCCGGTGACGTGGTGGCGGCGCTCGCTTCGACCTCGTTCGACATCTCGCTGCTGGAGCTGGTCACGCCGCTCCTGGCCGGGGGCGCGGTGCGGATCGTCCCGCACGAGGTCGCGCGGGACCCGGAGACGCTGGTGGAGGCCGTGGGGGACGTGAGCGTGCTGCACGCCGTTCCCGCGCTGATGCGCCAGGTCGTGGAGGTGGTGCGCGAGGGGCGGACGCTTTCCTCGCTGCGGCTCCTGCTGGTGGGTGGGGACACGGTGCCGCCCGACCTGCTGGAGGACATGCGCGCGCTTTTCCCGGCGGCGGAGACGCGCGTTCTCTACGGTCCGACCGAAGGGACGATCATCTGCGCGACGTATGCCGTGCCCGCGGAGGGCGCGGTCGCCGGGCACCCGCTCGGGCGGCCCCTCCCGGGAGTGCGCCTGGCCGTCCGCGACCCGCGCGGTGAGATGGCGCCGGTCGGGGTGCCCGGCGAGGTGTGGATCTCGGGCGGAGGGGT
>DATABU010000829.1:0-3772 GCA_036259415.1 Longimicrobiaceae bacterium | reverse complement strand
TCCCGGCCGGCGCCCCTGCCCAGGCGACGACCCGCCCCGACGCCGCGGCGGCGGCCCGCCTGGCCCCCGCCGACTCGCTCCCGCCCGACCCGGCGGCCGTCGTGGGCAGGCTCCCCAACGGGATGACCTACTACGTCCGCCAGAACCGCGAGCCGGAGAGGCGCGCGGAGCTGCGCCTGGTGGTGAACGCCGGCTCCACCCTTGAGACGGACGACCAGCGGGGGATGGCGCACCTGGTGGAGCACATGGCCTTCAACGGGACGCGCGGCTTCGCCGAGCAGGAGATCCGCGACTACCTGGAGAGCGTGGGGATGCGCTTCGGGGCGGACGTGAACGCCTACACCGGCTTCGACGAGACGGTGTACTCGCTCACCCTCCCCACCGACAGCGCGGGGGTGCTGGACACCGGGCTCCGCATCCTGGAGGAGTGGGCGACCTCGGTGGCCTTCGACCCCCAGGAGGTCGAGAAGGAGCGCAGGGTGGTGATCGAGGAGTGGCGGCTGGGGCAGGGCGCCGCCTCGCGCATGCAGGAGAAGCAGTTCCCGGTGCTCTTCGGCGGCTCGCGCTACGCCGAGCGCCTCCCCATCGGCACGCGGGAGGCGCTGGAGGGGGGCGACCCGGCCGCGCTCCGGCGCTTCTACGCGGAGTGGTACCGTCCCGAGCTGATGGCGGTGGTCGCCGTGGGCGACTTCGACGCCGGGGAGATGGTGCGGAAGATCCGGGAGCGCTTCTCCTCCGTCCCGGCCTCGCCCGCGCCGAAGGAGCGCCCCACGTTCGCGGTGCCGGCCCACCCTGAGACCCGCTTCTCGATCGCCGCGGACGCGGAGGCCACCGGCTCCACGGTCGCCGTCTACCACAAGCACCCCTCCGCCCCCCGTCGCACGGTGGCCGAGTACCGCGAGGGGATCGTGGAGGCGCTCTACCTGGGGATGCTGAGCGACCGCCTCTACGAGCTGACGCAGAAGCCGGACGCGCCCTTTTTGTCCGCCTCGGCCTCGTCGGGGCCGCTGGTGCGCGGCACGGAGGCGCAGGTGCTCTCGGCCCGGGTGCGCGACGACGGCGTGGAGCGCGGGCTGGCGGCGCTGCTCACCGAGGCCGAGCGCGCGGCGCAGCACGGCTTCACCGCCTCGGAGCTGGAGCGGCAGAAGGAGCAGCTCCTCCGCCTGTGGGAGCAGGTGTACGCGGAGCGCGACAAGACGCACTCCGGGCAGTACACCGCCGAGTACGTGGCGCACTTCCTGGAGGGCGAGCCCTTCCCGGACGTCGCCACCAAGTGGGAGCTGTACCGCCGCTTCGTCCCGGGGATCGCGCTGGAGGAGGTGAACCGCGCGGCCGCGGCGCGCCTCCGCGACCGCGGCCGGGTGGTGCTGGTGAGCCTCCCCGAGAAGGCGGGGCTCACGCCGCCCACCGAGCGGGGGCTGGCCGCCGTGCTGGACTCGGTGGCCGGGCGGGCGGTGGCGGCGTACGACGACCGGGTCTCCGACCGCCCGCTGGTCCCGGTGCCGCCGCGGCCCGGACGGGTGGTCTCCGAGCGCGTGGTGCCCGGGGTGGGGGTGCGGGAGTGGACGCTCTCCAACGGAGTGCGCGTGTTCCTGAAGCAGACGGACTTCAAGGAGGACGAGTTCCTCTTCGCCGGGAACAGCCCCGGCGGGCTCTCGCTGGCGCCCGACTCGCTCTGGATCCCGGCGGTGACCGCCACCGGCGTGGTGCAGGCCGGCGGCGTGGGGGAGCTGGACCTGGTGGAGCTGGGGAAGCGCCTCTCGGGCGAGCTGGTGGGGGTGGGCGCCAGCATCGGCGAGCTGCGCGAGGGGTTCAGCGGCGGCGGCTCCAGCCGGGACGTGGAGACCCTGCTGCAGCTGGTCCACCTGTACTTCACCGCGCCCCGCGCGGACACCACGGCGTTCCTGACCTACCAGGCGCGCGCCCGCGAGGCGCTCCGCAACCGCGCCGCCTCGCCGGAGGCGGCGTTCCAGGACACGCTGCGCCTGACGCTGACGCAGGGCCACCCGCGAGCGCGCCCCCTCACCAGCGAGAGCTTCGAGCGGATGGACCTGGGCCGCTCCATGGCCTTCTACCGCGACCGCTTCGCCGACGCGGGGGACTTCACATTCTACTTCGTGGGAAGCCTGGACCCGGACTCGCTCCGCCCGCTGGTGGAGCGCTGGCTGGGCGGGCTCCCCTCCACCGGCCGCGAGGAGAGCTGGCGGGACGTGGGGATGCGCTACCCCAGCGGGGTGGTGCGCCGCACGGTGCGGAAGGGGGTGGAGCCCAAGGCGCGCACCCAGCTGGTGTTCACCGGCAGCGCCGCGTTCGACCGCGACACCCTGGCGGCGCTGCGGGCCATGGGCGAAGTTCTCCAGCTCCGCCTGCGCGACCTGCTGCGCGAGGACATGGGAGGGACGTACGGCGTGGGGGTGAGCGCCGGGGCCGTGCGCGAGCCGCGCCCCACCTACACGGTGAGCGTCGCCTTCGGGACCTCGCCGGAGCGCCTGGACGAGCTGACGGCGGTGGTCCTGGCGCAGGTGGACTCGCTGAAGCGGAGCGGCCCCACAGCGGAGGAGCTGCGCAAGGTGCGCGAGGCGGAGCGGCGCTCGCGGGAGACGGAGATGCGCGACAACGGCTTCTGGATCTCGCAGATGATCTCCTACGTGGGCAACGGCTGGGCGCTCGGCGACATCCCCGGGGACGGCGGGCGCACGGCGCGCCTCACCCCCGAGGCGGTGCGCGAGGCGGCCCGGCGCTACCTGGACACCGGCAACTACGTACAGGTGTCGCTGCTCCCCGAGGCCGCGGGCGGAAGGTAGCGGCTCGCCGGGAGGAGCACGGAAGTTGCCTGTCCGCCCCCGGGCAGCGCGCATTCACCCTAGATGAAGCCGAGATGCAGACGATGCCGGGCCGCCGGGTCTCGCGGCGGGAGCAGATGTCCCTCTTCGCGCGGAACTTCCTGAGGCACCCCAGGATGCTGGGATCGCTGGTTCCCAGCTCCCGCTTCCTGGTGCAGAAGGTGCTCCGGCGCGTGGACTGGGACCGGGCGCGGGTGGTGGTGGAGTACGGACCCGGCGTCGGCAACTTCACCGCGGAGATCCTGGCCCGCCTGGCCCCGGACTCCACCCTGGTGGTGATCGAGATGAACGAGGACTTCGTGCGCTACCTGCGCCGGACGCTCCCCGACAAGCGCCTGCGCGTGGTGCACGGCTCCGCGGCCGACGTGGCCTCCATCCTGGAGCGCGAGGGGCTGGGCTCCGCCGACTACGTGGTCTCCGGGATCCCCTTCAGCACCATGCCCGACGAGGTGCGGGTGGACATCCTCCGCGCTACGCACTCGGTGCTGAAGCCTGACGGCGCCTTCCTGGTCTACCAGTTCTCCGGCGGCGTCCTCCCCGACCTGAAGCGCATCTTCGGCTGGGTGCACCAGGGCTTCGAGCCCCTGAACGTGCTCCCCGCGCGGCTGTTCTACTGCATGCCCTGAACGCCGCCGCCGAGTACGCGAACGCCAGCGCCCCCCCGGGAGAACCCGGCGGGGGCGCTGCGTTCAGCCGCGGAGACCCCTCCCCCGGCTCGCTGGATGCTCGCCACCCTCTTCCAGTCATGGGAGAGGGGATCGGGGAATTCGGTGCAGGTCCGGGCTGTGGTGCGTTGCGGTCGGAAGCGGGGCGGGTCTCCGGAAAGAGTCAATGCCCTTCCCCGCCACCGCTCCCCCGACTCTTTCCTCCGACCCGCCCCACTCCCTCCCTGCGACCCTCCTGCCGGCCGCCGTCCCCCCCCTCTCCCC
>DATABU010000828.1:0-14269 GCA_036259415.1 Longimicrobiaceae bacterium | reverse complement strand
GCGGGACGCTCCCGCCGGCCGGTCCGTCCGAGCCACCCCCGGCTCTGCATCCACTTCGCCGGCTCCAGCACCGGGGAGATACCGAGCGCGGCCCGATGGGCCGGAGCACGGCCGACGCCGCCGGCATCCCCGCCAGGCCGCCCGCGCGGTCCGAGCCAGAGAAAGGGCGGAGCCCCTGTCCAGCACCGAGCCCGCCACCCGTCCGTAGCGGTCGGGGCGGTGCCGTCAGGGAGCGTCGGGGAGGGTGAAGGAGAAGGTGCTCCCCTCGCCGGGGGTGCTCCGCACGCGGATCTCGCCGCCGTGCGCCTCCACGATGCCGCGGGCGATGGCGAGTCCCAGCCCCGCGCCCTTGCGGCGGGGGTCCCCCTGCCAGAAGCGGTCGAAGACGCGGGGGAGGTCCTCGGGCGCGATCCCCGGCCCGCTGTCGGAGACGGAGACCTCCACCCAGCCGTCCGTGGCCGCGGCGCGGACGGCGACCCTTCCGCCGCGGGGGGTGAACTTGACCGCGTTCCCCAGAAGGTTGGAGAGCACCTGGAGAACCCGGTCGCGGTCCGCCATCACCAGGGGAAGCTCCGGGGGGACCTCCAGCTCCAGCTCCAGCCCGCGCTCCGCGGCGGGCATCGCCACCAGGCCGCGAGCCTCGTGCAGCACCGGGCCCAGCCCGAGCAGCGCGGCGCGGACGCGGAGCTGCCCCGCCTCGATGCGCGACACGTCGAGCAGGTCCTGGATGAGCCGGTTCATCTGCTCCGTCAGCTCCAGGATCGTGTGGAGCTGCGTGCGCTGCACCTCCGGGTCGCGCGGCGGCGCGTCCAGCAGGAGCGATGCGTACATGGAGATGGCGGTGAGCGGGTTGCGGAGGTCGTGCGCCACCACCCCCATCAGGTCGTCGCGGCCGCGGGTGGCCGCCTCCGCCTCGGCGCGGGCGAGTTGCTCGCGCTCGTAGAGGCGCGCCCGCAGGAGCGCCCCGGCGCACTGCCGGCCCACGGCCAGCAGGAAGTCGAGGTCGCCGTCCCCGAACGCCCGCGCCTCCGCGAAGCTCAGCCCGATGGCACCCACCACCCGCCCCTCGGCCAGGAGCGGGACCGCGGCCCACGAGCTGTGCCCCGGGTCGGGGGCCAGGAGGGGGTAGCGCGCGGCGAGCTCCTCGCGGGTGGTGAAGAGCACCGGACGCCCCTCGCGCACCGCCTCCGCCAGCGGGACGTCGGCGTGGATGGAGAAGCGGCGCCACGACTCCACCAGCGTCCGCCGGAGGCCCACCGCGCCCACCAACTCGAGCTCCCCGCCGGCCTCGTCCAGCAGCGCCAGCGTCCCCGCGGCCGCGTTCAGCGCCTCCACCCCCTCGCGCACCACCACCTCGGCGACCCGCGCGGGGGTGAGCGCCTCCGCGAACGCCGCAGTGACCCGCTGCAGTCGCGCCGTCCGGTCCGCCGCGCTCTCGGCGGCCAGGCGGGCGTCCCGGGTCACCGCGTACAAGCGCGCGTTGTCGATGGCGAGCGCCGCCAGGCGCCCCAGCTCGTCCGCCAGCGCCAGGTCCTCCGGCCCGAAGCGGCGCCCCGGCTCCCCCGCCATGAAAGCCACCGCGCCGAAGGCCCGCCCGTGCGCCGCCAGCGGGACCACGATCGCCGCGCGGGGGGCCAGCGGCGGGCGCGCGCCATCCAGCGCCGGCTCCTCCAGGAGGAGCGGCGTGCCCGCGGGGTCCGGGTCGAAGTCCGCTCCGGGGAAGGGGACGGCGTCCGGGTCGCGCTCCAGCAGCTCCGCGAGCGCGGCGGCACGGTCCGCGTCGGCGGCGGAGGCCGCGGCGGCGCGGAGGCGGCCGTCCTCGCCGGAGATCCCCACCACGCACCAGTCCGCCAGCCCCGGGACTGCCACCTGCGCCACCCGGCAGAGGCACTCGTCGAGCTCCAGGGAGGCGGCGAGCACGCGCCCCGCCTCGGCGAGGAGCCGCTCCCGCTCCCGGCGCCGCTCCCGCTCGGTGACGTCCTGGACCTGGGCGACGAAGTGGAGGGGCTCCCCGCCGGGGGAGCGGAGCAGGGCGGCGGAGAGGAGTACCCGGGCGGACCCGCCGTCGGGGCGGAGGTAGCGCCGCTCCACCTCGTAGCTGGCGACCTCGCCGGAGAGGAGGCGGCGGACCGCCTCCAGCCCTCCCTCCAGTCCGTCCGGCGGGGACAGGTCCAGCAGCGTGAGCTGCAGCAGCTCCTCTTCGGGGTAGCCCAGGATGGCGCAGAGGGCGCGGTTCACCAGGACGAAGCGGCCGTCCAGCCCCACCAGCGCCATGCCGATGGGGGCGGCCTCCAGGACGGCCCGGAAGCGCTCTTCGCCCTCCCAGGCGGCCTCGGTGCCGGGAAGTCGCCGCCCTGCCTCCGTGCTCGGACCGAGTTCGTCCAGCATCGCTCCCCGGTGCGAGGGGCCAGGTGAGTGCCTGCTGACCAATCTACCCTTCCGGGCGGGGGCCGTACATAGGTGCGCGCGCGAGGCGTGTCCGCGGCGCCCCCGGCCCCGCGCGGAGCCCGCCGCCACGGCCGCTCGGGGAGACCGGACACACGATCCGGGCCACGGCAGTCGCCCCGGGGTCGCCGAACCCGCCATCTTTGGAGGTCGTCGTGGGCGTGGCCGTCGCGGGGCGCGGCGGCCCTCCGCGCTCACTGCGTCAGCGGGTGCGTGTAGCCGATCCCCCAGGAGAGGGCGCGGAGGTCGTGGAGTGCGGCGAGGAAGCTCAGCCGCCAGGGAAGGAGGCGGAGGCCGGCGTTGACGCGCTCGGCGTCGTGCTCCACCAGCAGCACCGCCCAGGGGCGGGGCGCGACCGACACCCCGCCGAACGGCCCCAAGAACTGGCGCCCCTCCGCGCGGAGCGGGAGCCAGTCCCCGCCGTAGCCCAGGTGCACGCCGACCTCTCCGAGCGGGCCTGCCGCGAGCTTCTTGGAGGCCGCGACGTACTCGGCGTGGAAGATCCTCGTCCCCACGAGGTCGTGCACGCCCAGCGCGACCGCCGGGGTGCCGGCGCCCTCCTCCACGAGCCTCACCCGCACGCTCACGAAGCGGTCTCCCAGCGCCTGGCGGGGCACGTCGAGGACCCGCGTGAGGCGGAGCCCCACCTCGACGAACGGCAGGAACCCGAGGGTGGCGTACTGCACCAGCGCGTCGTGCCCTCGCCGCTCCGGGCTGTCGTAGCGGTGGAAGTCCGCGTCCACCCGGTTCAGCCCCGCGGTCACCGCCCCGTCGGGCTGCAGCTCCGCCGTGGGGACGGTGACCAGGCCCGTGGGGCCGGTGAGGGTCTGGGCGGCGAGCGACTCGACGGCCTGGAACGCCTGGACCGCGAGCACTGCGACGAGCGCTCGCGTCCGGCTGCCACGGTCGGCCCGGCCCCGGGGTCGACGGGTGCCTGGCCGCCGGGTCACCCTCCGCTGCCGCCCTGGTCGTGACACGGCTCCCTGGTCGCGTCCCAGCGCCGGGTTCGGTAGAAGAGCTTCCACTGGCCCGTTTCCCCGGTGTTCACCCACCCTCCATTCACCTGCTCCTGCATCGCCGCCACGACCCAGCCTTCGTGCGTGTCCCGGACCTGCCAGACGGTGATCTTCTCTCTTGCTCCCTGCGGGATGGTGAACTGGACCGAGGAGAGGGTCAGGGAATATCCGATCGAGCTGGTCACCTCCACCTGGATCGGCTGGAAGTCTCCACCGATGCTGAGGCTCAACTCGGTCGAGTAGGTCTCGCTGGGGGCGCTCACGATCGTTTCGCCCTGCAGACAGTTCGCGATGACCTGGCGCGTACCGGGAACCTCCCCGGAGCTGGTGATCTCGTCCGAGATGGTGTACACGATGCGTCGCCCGTCTTCCAGAGCGAGGGTGTTGAGCGAGGTGCTGGTGGTCGAGAAGGTGGCCGACCAGCCATCGTCGGAGACGCTCGCCCATCCGGTGGAATTCCAGGCCAGGGTCTTGTGGTCGAGTGTCAGGACGCGGAGGCGGCTGCCTTGCCTGGCGCGGGTGAGGAGCCCCACGGTGACGGTCACGGGCTTCGCGAAGTGGATGCCCGCCGGACCCAGGTGCACGGTGGCGAGTGCACGGATCGGATCCCGCGTCTGGATGGGTTGCCCGGACACCTGTGGAAGGCGTGTCGCCGTGATCGGCGTCAATGCGCGGACGGCGCCGGCCGGCACGTGCAGCGTGACCCCGGTGGTCGCCGGCACGACACCTCCACCCGGACCGATCGTCACCGGCGGGCCCACGGGCGTGAGCAGGAGCGCGGGAACCTCCAGCGGCCTTCTGCCGATGTCCACCGCCAGCGCCGCGGGAACGTACCCCTCCGCCTCCGCTCTGATGGTGACGGAGGACCCGGAAGCGGAGGAGGCCGCGACCCGATAGGTTCCATCGGGTCCGGTCGTGGCGCTGCCGATGCCGACCACTTCCACTCGGACGCCGGGGATCCTCTCCATCGTATGCGTATCCAGCACCGCTCCGCTGATCATTTCGAGCTCGGACGCGGGAGGCCCGGTGGGCGCCTCCGAGTGGCACCCGGGCGAGACGCTCGTGAGGACCGCGGTGACAACGGCGAGCATGCCACGTCGGACGCTTCTCGCACGCATGATCTCCTCCTCTCGTGGGTGATGACGGTCCTGGACCCGGTCGGGCGAGCGGCCGGCATGGGTTTTCAGCGGTCGCCGTTGACCACGTGGTCCGGGTGCAGCCCCCGGACGAGCTCGTCCAGGGAGTAGCCGGTACGGTACGGGCGGCCCCCCGACAGGTAGCCGCGATAGCGGTACTGCCACGGGAACGCGTCGGCGGCCCGGACCCGCACCGGGCCGGGCGCCGCGTGCCGCGCCGGCAGGAGCGGGATCCGCAGCGTGGCGCCGCCGTTCGCCCCCCGCGCCGTCCGCATCGCGAACCATCCGACCTCCAGCTCGCCGAACTGCCGCACCACGTCCAGCCGGACACCCCGCTCGCGGCCGAGGAACGCGCCCCCCGTCGCGCGGAGGAGCAGGTCGTGCCGGGCGCCGCGCCAGGCGACGTCCACCAGCGCGGTCGGATCGTCCATCGGCGCCCGCCGCCACCCCTCCCGGGCGTACGAGACCTCGCCGGTCAGGGCCGTCTGCGCGCCGGCCGACCAGCGCCCGTTCCGGAAGTAGGCGCGGGCCTCGACGTCCACGCCGTAGCGGTCCGGCGTGAACGTCCCCGCCGTCGCGGAGACGAACACGCCGCGGGGGAGCCGCACCGTCCGGTTCAGCGCGACCAGCCCGGGGCGGACGCGCGACTCGCCGGTGGGGACGTCGTCCTGGACCGTCACCAGCGCCTGCGCCGACAGGCCGAGCCCCCGGCGGAGCGCCACCCTGAGCTCCGGGGCCACCCCGGTCCGCGAGGCCACCGGGTCGTCGTAGTCGCCGAAGACCGCCTCGAACCAGGGGTGGACCACCACGTCGAGCCGCCCCGACGAGGAGCCCGCGCGCGGCGCGGCGCCCAGGGCGGCGGGGACGGGGGACAGGTCCAGCGAGGCTTCCGCCGGCGCCGTGGCGCCCGCGTACCGCACGGCCACGAACGGGACGGCGCGGCTGGTGGGCACCAGGACCAGCTCCCGGGCGCCGTCGAACTCGGCGAGGACCAGCGCGGCGGCTTCCCCGAGCGCCCTCCGGTCGTCGCGGTAGCGGGTGTTCTCGAACGCCACGTAGACGCGCGCGCCCTGCACCACGGCCGCCACGTCGGAGAACCCATGGCGGACCAGTGTCCGGGTGATGCGCGCCGTCAGGACGGCGGCGGACGACGTGTCGCGGGGGAGCGGTGAGGCGGCGGGAGCGGTCTGGGCGCGCAGCGGCGCGGCCCCGCCGGCCAGGGATCCGGAAAGGAGGAGTGCGAGCAGGAGTGCATGACAGGGGACGCGCATGGGACCCCCCGGTTCGAACGCCCACCCGCGGCCCAAGAAGCGCCGCCGCGGATACGCGTGCATTTGTCAAAAATATCAGTAAGCGGGACGGCGGAGGCAGTCAAGGACCTTGAACGTCCGGCTCCGCGCCCGGAAAACCTTTGCTCCCCTCCGCGCGGGCGGCTACAATGCTGCACGACGACCGCCGCCCCGAACCCACCCCGCGCGCCACGCATGCGCATCTCCACCCGTCTCGCACTCACCCTGGGGGCCGCCTTCGCCCTCATCATGGTCTCCTACGCCGCCGTGAGCACCGAGCAGCGGGTGCGGCTCCTCCGCCACGGCCTGACCGCGGAGACCGAGACGCTCGCGTCCACCCTCCGGATCGTGACCGCAAACGCCCTGCGCGACCGCCGCCGGCGCGACCTGGACCAGGTGTTCCGGGAGGTGGTGGACGACCCGGAGACGGTGGTGGCCGCGGTCACGGACGCGGGCGGGCGGGTGATCGCGGGCGGGGTGACCGGCGATCCCGTGTGCCTGGAACGGCTCCAGGCGGCGCGGGCGCCGGGCGCAGCCGGCGCGCGGGGGTGGGACGACTGCGGGACCCGGCTCCGCTGGGTGGCGCTCCCCACCGGGGTGGCGGGGGCATCGGTGATCCTGGCGCGGCGCGCGACGCTCATCGAGCGCGAGGTCGCGGCGTCGCGGCGCCGCCTCCTGCTGCTGACGCTGGCGCTCACCTCGGCCGCGGTGGTGATCGTGCACCTGGTCCTGCGGCGCACCCTCTCCGCGCCGCTGGGCGAGATCCTGGGGGGGATCCGCGCGCTGGGCGAGCCCGGCCTTCCCCGGCCCATCCGCCTGGGGCCCGCGGCGGGGGAGCTCCAGGAGCTGGCCGGGACCTTCAACGCCATGGTGGCGGAGCTGGACGAGAGGGGGCGCCGCCTGCGCGAGGCCGAGAAGTTCGCGGTGATCGGCCGGGTCTCCGGCGGGCTGGCCCACGAGCTGGGGTCGCCGCTGGCGGTGATCGCCATGCGCGCCGACGCGGTGGGCGCCGAGCCGGGGGCGAGCGAGGCGGCCCGGCGCAACGCGCAGGGGATCGCGGCCGAGGTGGACCGCATCACCAAGCTGATCGACGGGCTCCTCTACGTCGGCCGGAGGAGGGGGATCCAGCAGGCCCCCGTGGACCTGGCGGAGACCGTCCTCGGCGCGGTGGAGCACGTCGCGCCCGGCGCCCGCGCGGCGGGGGTCCGGCTGGAGGCCGGGGCGCCCGCGGAGCCCGTCGTGGTGCAGGGCCAGGCCACGCTCCTCCGGCACGTCGTCCTGAACCTGCTGCGCAACGCCGTGCAGGCGCTGGCGCCGCTGGGGGAGGGGCGCGTCGTCGTGGCCGTGGAGCACGACGGCGGCCGGGCCCGGGTGGTGGTGGAGGACGACGGCCCGGGGATCGCCCCCGGCGACCTGGCCCACGTCTTCGAGCCCTTCTTCACCACCAAGGAGGTGGGGGAGGGGACCGGGCTGGGGCTGGCGGTGAGCCGGGGGATCGTGGAGGAGCACGGCGGCTCGCTGGTCCTGGAGTCGCCCCCGGGCGGCGGGGTGCGCGCCGTGGTCGAGCTGCCGGCGAGCCCCGCCCCCGCCGCCGCGGAGGCACGCGCGTGAGCGGCCCGCCCGCGCCGGAGTGCATCCTCCTGGTGGAGGACGACGCGCCGCTCCGGGAGATGGTCGCCGAGACGCTGGAGGCCGCCGGCTACCGGGTGGCCGCCGCGGCGAACGGCCGCGACGCGCTGGAGACGCTGCAGAGCCGGGCCGTGGACCTGGTGCTGACCGACCTGGTGATGCCGGGGATGCGCGGCGACGAGCTGCTGGCCGAAGTGCGCGCGGCGTTCCCGGAGCTCCCGGTGATCGCGGTCACCGCGTTCGGCTCCATCGAGGGGGCGGTGGCGCTCACGCGGGCGGGCGCGGCGGACTACCTCACCAAGCCCTTCCGCACCCAGGCGCTCCTCGACTCGGTGGCGCGGGTGCTGGAGGAGTCGCGCCCCCGCCGCGAGCAGGCGCGGGCCCGGCGCGCGGCGGGAGGCCACCTGGCGGGGATCGTCGGGCGGAGCCGCACCATGGCCCGCCTCTTCGAGCGCATCGGCCGCATCGCGCGCTCGCCCGCGTCGGTGCTCGTCACCGGCGAGACGGGGACGGGGAAGGAGCTCTTCGCCGCGGCGCTGCACCGGGCCAGCGGGCGCGACGCCTTCGTCCCGGTCAACTGCGGCGCCATCCCCGAGCACCTGATCGAGTCGGAGCTCTTCGGGCACGTGCGCGGCGCCTTCACCGGCGCCGAGCGCGACCGTATGGGGCTGGTGGAGGCCGCCGACGGGGGGACGCTCTTCCTGGACGAGGTGGCCGAGCTGCCGCTGCACCTCCAGCCCAAGCTGCTGCGCTTCCTCCAGTCGGGCGAGTACCGGCGCGTGGGCGACGTGGTCACCCGCCGCGCCGACGCCCGGGTGATCGCCGCCACCCACCGCGACCTTCAGCAGCGGGTCCGCGAGGGGGCCTTCCGCGAGGACCTGTACTTCCGCATCCACGTGCTGAGCCTGGAGGTGCCGGCGCTGCGCGAGCGGCCCACCGACGTCCCGCTGCTGGCGGAGCACTTCCTGGCGGACGTCGCCGCGCGCGAGGGCCGGGGCGAGATGCGCTTCTCCCCCGCCGCCCTCTCCGCGCTGGTGGCGCACTCCTGGCCGGGCAACGTGCGGGAGCTGCGCAACCTCGTGGAGCGCGCGGCCGTGCTGGCGGACTCGGCCGAGGTGGGGCCGGAGGACCTCCCTCCCGAGCTGGCCGCCGCGGGGGTCCGGGGAGAGCTGGTCCGGGACGCGGCGGAGCGGCGCCTCACCCTCGCCGAGCTGGAGCGCGAGTACACGCTGGAGGTGCTGAGGCGCTGCGGTGGGAACCGGTCGCGCGCCGCGGAGGAGCTGGGCGTCCCGCGGCGCACCTTCTACCGCCGCCTGGAGGAGTACGGGATCCTCGCCGCCGACGAGCCCGCGTAGCCGCGCCCCTCCCTCCCGCCCGGTGCATGTGCTGGCGGGATGTGAGTGTGTCGTGGCGGCACGATCGGCTGTCGCGCGGTGCGGCAGGCGTGCCTCACTTCGCGCTTTCCTGGTAAGCGCCTGCCCCTGAAGTATTTAGGCGTGCCTGAGCAGGTCGCTTTGCCCCGCCTGAGTCAATGTGGCACACCTCCCCGGGAACGGGACACGGGGGCGGCGAAGGCAAGCCGTTGTGAGAAAGGCGTTTGACTCGTCCCTAGGCTCCCGGCACGCCGCCTGCCTACCCCGCCGCCGAGCGCTCCCGCCGGCCCGCTTCCAGGCCGTTTCCTCCCGGACCCCGCTCGTTCCGAAGCTACTCCCTCCGACAAAGGCACCCCGGCCGCGAGGCCGGTCCGCAAAGCCAAGGGTCTCCCCGAGACAGCCGGCTGCCGAAGAGGGGCGCTGCCAACGCAGCAACGGCATCCCCCTCGTGTCGCAAGGAGACACACCCCATGAAGTACTCCGCCCTTCTGGCGCTCGCCGCGCTGGTGTCCGTCGGCGCGTGCCGCGACGCCCGCCAGTCCGACCAGGTCCGCGCCGCCTCCGACCCCGTCACGCCCGCGTTCTCGACCGCCGAGCAGGCGGATGCCTACGCGGGCAAGTCTTCCGTCTGCGTCTCCTTCATGCAGCGGCGGGATGCCGCCGCCGCGGCCGGCGATGCCGAGAGCGCAGCGGATCTCGCCGCCCTCGTATCCTCCACCTGCGAGTAGGGGCGGTCATGAAACGACTCGCACTGCTCGCGGCGGCGTTCCCCGCGCTGCTCGGTCTCGCCGCACCCGGCGAGGCCGCGGCCCAGGAGAAGGCCCTCGTGTACTGCCCGGCCGCGGACGCGGCGGGCTGCGCCCGCGTGGTCGCGGCGCTCGGCGGCGCCGGGTGGCAGCCGCGTCGGGCGTACGACGGCACCACGGTGGGCGGCGAAGCCACGCTCGACCTCAGGGCCCCCGGGCTCGACCTGACGGAGTACCGGCTGCTCGTGGTGCCGGGCCACAGCGACCACAACCAGGGAAGCCAGCAGGTCAGGCCGTACGACGTGCTCAGGAACGCCAGCGCGAAGGCGAACCTCGTCCGCGTCCTCACCGGCCGGGCCCTCTTGTACTCCGGCACGCCCGACCAGGGGACGCAGGACGAGGCAAAGAAGGTGGGCCTCATCCAGCGGGCCGCCGCGTGGGCGGGGACGGGCTCCAGCACCGGGCTCGTCGTGCTGTACGACGCCTCGACGGCGAACACGCCGTACGGCTGGCTCCCCGACGTTTCCGGGGTGGCGGTCGCGCGGGAGAACGGCGGCGGCTTCAACTCGGTCAAGGGCCTCAGCGCCGTCGGCGCGGCGGTGCTCACCCCGAACGCGGCGAGCTACTACGGGAGCATGGCCGCGGACCGCTTCGTCGCGCCGACGGGCGGGTCGGTGGACGCCCGTTCCGTGCACAACAACGCGAACCACGACAACAAGCCCGTGCTGGTGAGCTTCCGCCAGCAGCTCACCACCCTCGCCCTGGCCCCTTCGTCCGCCACGGTGAGCCTGGGCGGGTCGTTCGCGTTCACGGCGACGCTGACCCGGGACGGCAGCCCGGCGCAGGCGCTGGCGAACCAGACCGTGGTCTTCCGGGTCGCCGGGATCGACTATCCCAGGACCACCGACGCGTCCGGGGTGGCGACGCTCAGCTCGGCGGACCTCTCGCCCGCGCCGGGCGGCGGCACGCACGCGGTCCAGGCGGCCTTCGCGGGACACGTCGGCACGGGGGCCGGCAGCAACCTGGCGGGGAGCCGCGCCGCCGCGTCGCTGACGGTGAACGCACAGCAGGGCCAGACGATCAGCTTCGACCCGCCGGCGAGCCCGGCGGCGTACAACAGCTCGTTCGCCGTGAGCGCCAGCGCGACCTCGGGGCTCCCGGTCGGCTTCTCCGTGTCCGCGGGGAGCGCCTGCACGCTCGCGGGGAGCACGGTCACCATGACCAGCGGCACCGGCGCCTGCGAGATCACCGCCTCGCAGGCGGGGGACGCCGCCTACACCGCCGCCGAGCCCGTGACCCGCACGGTCGCGGCGGCGAAGCTCCCGCAGGCCATCAGCCTCACCGGGGCCCCCGCCAGCTCGGGCTTCGGGACCAGCTTCGCGGTGAGCGCGACCGGCGGCGACTCGGGGAACCCGGTGGTGCTGGCGGCATCGGGCGCCTGCTCGCTGGACGGGACCACGGTCACCATGAACGGAGGCACCGGCAGCTGCGCGCTGACGGCCGACCAGGCCGGGAACGCGAACTACGAGGCCGCGCCGCAGGCCACGAAGACGGTCGCCGCGGAGAAGGCCGCGCAGACGATCAGCTTCGCCGCGCCGGCGTCGCCGGCCGCGTTCAGCAGCGCGTTCGGCGTCAGCCCCACGGCCACCTCGGGGCTCACGGTCGACGTCGCGGTGTCGGGCGTCTGCTCGATCTCCGGCGGCACCGTCACCATGACGAGCGGCACCGGCGACTGCACCGTCACCGCCACGCAGGCCGGCAACGCGGACTACGACGCCGCGGCGCCGGTGGCGCACGTCGTCGCGGCCTCGAAGCTGGGCCAGACCATCGCCTTCGCGGCGCCCGCGAGCCCGGCGGCGTACAACAGCAGCTTCCCGGTGAGCCCCTCGGCGAGCTCCGGGCTGCCGGTGGCGCTCTCCGTCTCCGGCGTGTGCTCGCTCTCGGGGAGCACGGTCACCATGACGAGCGGAGTGGGCAGCTGCGTCGTCACCGCCTCGCAGGCCGGCGACGCGGACTACGAGACCGCCGCCCCGGTCCCGCACACCGTCGCGGCGAAGAAGCTCGCGCAGACCATCGAATTCGGCGCGCTGGGCGGGAAGACCTACGGCGACGCTCCCTTCACGGTCTCGGCGAGCGCCAGCTCCGGGCTGGGCGTCGTGTTCTCCAGCGTGACCCCCGGGAAGTGCACGGTCGCGGGCAGCACCGTCACGGTCGCGGAGGCGGGCGGCTGCACCATCCGCGCATCGCAGGCGGGGAACGACTTCTACGAGGAGGCGCCGGGCGTCGAGCGCAGCTTCGAGATCGCCCGCGCCCCGCAGACGATCGACTTCGCCCAGCCGGCGTCGCCGGCCGTCTACGGCACGAGCTTCCCGGTGTCCGGTTCGGCCAGCTCCGGGCTGGCGGTGAGCTTCTCCGTCTCCGGCGTCTGCTCCCTGGACGGGAGCTCGGTCACCATGACGGGCGGGACGGGGAGCTGCGAGATCACGGCGTCGCAGGCGGGGAGCGTCAACTACCTCCCGGCGGCCAACGTGGCACGCACGGTCGCCGCCGCCCGGGCGAACCAGACCATCACCTTCGCCGCGCCGGCTTCTCCCGCGGAGTACAACACCACCTTCCCGGTGAGCCCGTCGGCCAGCTCCGGGCTGGCGGTGAGCGTCGGGGTGAGCGGCGTCTGCTCGCTGAGCGGCGGCACCATCACGATGACCAGCGGCACGGGCAGCTGCGTCGTCACGGCGGCGCAGCCCGGCAACGACGACTACAACCCGGCCGCGCCGGTGGCCCACACGGTCGCGGCGAAGAAGGCGGCCCAGGCAATCGACTTCACGCAGCCCGCGTCCCCGGCCGTCTTCGGCACCAGCTTCAGCGTGGCGCCGACCGCCAGCTCCAGCCTGGGCGTGACGGTGGTGGCGACCGGCGTCTGCTCGATCTCGGGCGGCACGGTGACCATGACGAGCGGCACGGGCGCCTGCACGCTCACGGCGCGGCAGGGCGGCGACGACGACTACGAGGCGGCGGCGGACGTGCCGCGCACGGTGGCGGCGGCGAAGGCCGGTCAGCCAGACGCGGTCGTGGTGACCGGCATTCCCTCCGCGGCGCAGGTGTTCGGGACGAGCTTCACCGTGGGCGCCTCGGGCGGGAACGGCACCGGCGCGTACAGCTTCGCGGCTGCGGGCGCCTGCACCGTCAACGCCGCCACCGGCGTCGCGCAGATGACCAGCGGCACCGGCACCTGCTCCATCACCGCGACCCGGGCGGCCGACGCCGACTACCTGGGCCGGACCTCGGACGCCGCCACGGTGGGCGCGGCGAAGGCGGGCGCGCCGATCGTGCTCGGGAGCCTGGTGCAGGCATACAGCGGCACCCCGCGGACCGCCACGGCAACCACCACCCCTGCGGGGCTGCCGGTGGTCGTCACCTACAGCCAGGGCGGCAGCCCCGTCGCCGGCCCGGTGCAGATCGGGGTGTACGCGGTGACCGCCGCCATCGACAGCCCGGACTACGAGGGCACGGCGAGCGGGTTCCTCGCCATCTACGACCCCACCGCCGGGTTCGTGACCGGCGGCGGGTGGATCTGGTCGCCGGCGGCAGCGTGCCGGTTCGGGCCCTGCACGGCGGAGACCGTCGGCCAGGCCCACTTCGGGTTCAACTCCAGGTACCAGAAGGGCGCCAACAAGCCCGCCGGCAACACGGAGTTCCAGTTCCAGGCCGGGAACCTGAGCTTCAAGAGCCTCGACTACGAGTGGCTCGTCGTCAACGGCACCTCGCGGGCCCAGTTCAAGGGCCGGGGGACCATCAACGGCCAGGGCAGCTACGGCTTCCTGCTGACCGCGCTGGACGGCGACAACTTCGGCAACAAGCGGCCCGACTCCTTCCGGATCAAGATCTGGGACGTCGCCACGGGTGCGACCGTGTACGACAACCAGATGGGCCAGGACGAGACCGGGGACGCCGCCACCCTGCTGGGTGACGGCGGCAGGGGCGGCGGCAGCATCGTGATCCACAGCAAGTGAGGCTCGGCACGCGGGGCCCGGGAGCACTCCCGGGCCCCATCCCTCCACTCCGATCCCGGCCCATGACGATCCCGAGGCGTGGAAGGCAGATGCGGGTGCGCGGACTGGACACCTCCGGCCAGGGGCTCGTCGAGTACGCGCTCCTGCTGGCGGCGGTCGTGACGCTGGTCGTCTCCATGTCGCTGCTCTTCGGTCCCTCGGTCGGGGAGCTCCTCGGCCGGATCGGAGTGCACGTCTCCGGGCAGGTCGACCGGCTCGAATCCCCCGACCCGGCGCCGGACCCCGGCGGCGGAGGCGGCGGCGGGAACAACGGCGGCAATGGCAACAACGGCAACAACGGGAACCAGGGCAACAACGGCAACGGCGGGAACAACGGCAACGGCGGGAACAACGGGAACGGGGGCAAGAACAACTAGGGTGTGTCTGACGGAAGGGTTGCGGTGTATGCAAGCGCATGGCACGCACTGACCTGACCGAAGCACAGTGGCGCGCGCTTGCGCCGCACCTGCCGTCCAACCCCCCGAAGGGGCAGTCGTGGAGCGACCACCGCACGGTGATCAACGGCATCCTTTGGCGGCTGCGCACCGGGGCGGCCTGGCGCGACATCCCGGAGCGATACGGACCG
>DATABU010000827.1:0-2313 GCA_036259415.1 Longimicrobiaceae bacterium | reverse complement strand
GTTGATCCCCAGGTCGTCCGGGATGGTCTCCTGCGTGTGCCACCCCTCCGCCACGAAGAAGGGGACCAGCACCACGCGCCGCTCCTCCATGGCGGCCAGCACCTCGCCCACCTCCGGCTCCTGGTCCAGGAAGCCGGTGCGAACGTGCCCGAAGAGCCCCGCCCCGTCCGCCTCGCGGCTCACCCGGTAGATGACCTCGGACGAGTTGGAGTTCCGCTCCGTCCCGTGCCCGATGATGATGAGCCCGGTCTCGCGCGCCTCCGCGTCCGTGAGCCCCGCGCTCTCCTCGGCGCGGCGCAGAATCATGCGCGTCATCCACGGGTGCGTGCCGATGGGCCCGCAGTAGTGCACCGTCCTCCCCGCCTTGCGGGTGACCGACGGGGCGGGGCCGTCCAGCCCCAGCTCCCGCGGGATCACCTCCTCGGTGAAGTAGCCCTCCGAGATGAAGAGGGGGACCACGTAGACCTCCTCCGACTCCAGCAGGTCGAAGACCTCCCGCATGGAGGGCTCTTCCTTCCAGAAGCACTCCCGCACCTCGTCGAAGACGCCGAGCGCCCGGACCGTCTCCGCGTGGCGGTAGACGGGGGCGCTCGATTCCGAGTTCAGGTGCGATCCGTGCCCGACGATGACCAGGGCCTGCAAGTCTGCTTCTCCTTCCGCCTGCGGGGGTGTTCGCGGGGGAAGAATGCGGCCTCGGTGGGGGCGGGGCAAGTGCGGGCGCCGCGCGGAAAGCGCTGCACACCCGCGGCTTCCGCCGGCGCCGCTATCCCTGGGAGCCCGAGACCAGCAGGTCGTAGGTGGCGCGCTGGGCGGGGGAGAGCTCCGGCGGGATCCCCACCACCAGCGCGCGCTCGGACGCCGCGTCGGGGAGGTGGAGCACCAGGTGGTCGCCGGGGACGGGCGGGGCGTAGGGGAGGGCGCGGCCGAGGGGGTCCACCTGCACCGTCTTCCCCTGCGCGGCCAGCCCCGCCAGGAAGCGGCCGTACTCCAGCCACTCCGCCATCGGGTCCGAGCCCTCCGCGGCGACGGCGGGGATCAGCCGCTCCTCGAAGTAGGCGAGCGCGCGCCGGAACGCCTCCGGGCTCCGCTCCCGCAGCTCCCTGAGCCGCCCGCGGTAGAACTCGCGGGGGTCGCGCGCGCCCGTGGTCTTCAGCGCCTCCTCGAAGCGCCGGTCCGCCCGCTCGCGGAGCTCCTGTGCCGCCATGTCGCCGTGTTGGGTGGGGGGTGCCGGGTCCGACAAGCTAGCCGGCGCGCCCGTCCGACGCCAAGTGGGGGAGATCCCGACGCCGCATCGGCGGGCCGCCGCTCGACCGGCGCCGCCCGGGCACGAATGTTGAGGCGGGGCCAGCCACGTCCCCCCAGCCCGGAGGTCCCCATGCAATACACCAGCTTCGACCCGGCCGCCCCCGCGGCGCAGGGCGCCCTGCCCGCGTTCGAGCTTTCCTGGGAGCTGTTCGGCGAGCTGTGCAGGGTGCTGGCGCTCCGCGTCGCCCGCGAGTACGACCCCGAGGTCGTGGTCGGCATCGCCACCGCCGGCGTGCTCCCCGCGGCGGTGATCGCCAGCGTCCTGCAGGTGGACTTCTACAGCATGAAGATCTCGCGGCGGGAGCAGGGCGAGGTCGTGCGCGCCTACCCCGAGGTGCTCTCCGGGGCGCCCCGGCAGGTGCGGGGGAAGCGCGTGCTCATCGTGGACGAGATCACCACCAGCGGCGACACCCTGCGCCTGGCGCTGCACCACGTCCGCGAGCAGGACCCGGCGGACGTGCGCACCGCCACCAGCTTCGTGAAGCCGGGCGGCTACCGCCCCGACTACTTCGCCCTGGAGACCGGCTCGCTGATCGTCTTCCCCTGGGACCGGCAGGTGGTGGACGACGAGGGCGAGCTGGTGGTGCACCCCGACTACGCGCTGGCCCTCGGGAGCTGAGGGCGCGCGCGTCCGCGGCTAACAAAACCGCCGAGGACGCGCTGGAGCTCGCGCAGGAACTCGGGGTTCGTGCGGGTCTCCTTGAGCTTCTGGATCAGTAGCTCTATCTTCTGCGCGCTGTCGAGCGCGTTGAGGATGCTGCGGACCTGCCAGACCCTCTGGGCCTCGGACGGCTCCATGAGCAGCTCCTCCTTGCGCGTCGAGGAGTCCTCGATGTTGATGGCGGGGTAGATCCTGCGGTTCGCCAGCTTCCGGTCGAGCCTGAGCTCCATGTTGCCCGTGCCCTTGAACTCCTCGAAGATCACCTCGTCCATGCGCGAGCCCGTCTCCACCAGCGCCGTGGCGATGATGGTCAGTGAGCCGCCCTCCTCGATGTTCCGGGCCGCGCC
>DATABU010000826.1:0-2815 GCA_036259415.1 Longimicrobiaceae bacterium | reverse complement strand
GCGTCGAGCGCCACGACTGGCGCGGCGTCCCGCCGGGGGAGCTGGAGGCGCGCGCGGCGGAGCTGGCGCGCCGGGAGCGGCGCCCCTTCGCGCTGGACGCGGCGCCGCTCTTCCGCGCGGCGTGCGCGCGCACCGGCGAGCGCTCGCACCTGGGGCTCTTCACCTTCCATCACCTGGTGCTGGACGGCTGGAGCTCCGAGCTGGCGATGCGCGAGGTGTTCGCGCTGTACGAGGCGTACAGCCGCGGCGAGGCGCCGGCGCTCGACCCGCCGCGTCCCTTCCAGGCGTACGTCTCCTGGCTCCAGTCGCAGCCGCCGGAAGGGGGGGAGGCGTTCTGGCGCGAGGCCCTGGCCGGCGTGGCCGCCCCAGCCCCGCTCCTCCCCGGCCCCGCCGCCGCCGGGCCCCCGGGCGTGGCGAGCGCGGCGCTGCCGCCCGCGCTGGCGGCGCGGCTCCAGGAGACGGCCCGGCGCGGCCAGCTCACCCTGAACACCCTCTTCCAGGGCGCCTGGGCCCTCCTGCTGGGCCGCCTGCGCGGCGAGCGCGACGTGGTCTTCGGCGCGGTGAGCGCGGGGCGGCCGCCGGAGCTGCCGGGCGCGGACGCCATGCTGGGCGTCTTCCTGGGGACGGTGCCCGTGCGGGCGGAGCTCCCCCCCGGCGCGGCCGTCGGCGCGTGGCTGCGGGCGCTCCAGGCCGCCCAGCTCGCCGCCCGGCGGCACGAGCGCCACCCCCTCCAGCGCATCGCGGCGTGGGCCGGCCTCCCCGCGGGGGAGCGGCTCTTCGACACCCTGCTCGCCTTCCAGAACCTCCCCTTCTCCGGGGTGGGGAGCGCCCGGGTGGGGGAGCTGGAGGTGCGGGACCTCGCCCGCCTCCCGGCCCCCACGGCGCTGGGGCACGCGCTCCTGCTGGAGGTCTCCGTCCGCGGCGAGGTGGAGCTGAACCTGGGCTACGACGGGAGCCGCTGCGACGCCGAGGGCGCCCGCCGCGTCCTGGTGTGGCTGCGCGCGCTGCTGGAGCAGCTGGCGGACGACCCCGCCCGGCGGCTCGCCGAGCTGTCGCTCGCCTCCCCGGCGGAGCGGCGGGTGCTGGAGGCGTGGAGCGGGTCGCCGGCCCCGGGCCCGGCGCGCCTCGTCCACGAGCTGGTGGCGGAGCAGGCGGCGCGCGCCCCGGGGGCCCCCGCGCTGTCGCACCGCGGGGCGACGCTGACGTACGCGGAGCTGGACCGCCGGGCGAACCGCCTCGCCAACCACCTGCGCGGGCGCGGCGTCGGCCCGGAGACGCGGGTGGGCGTGTGCCTGGAGCGCACCCCGGAGATGGTCGTCGCGCTGCTGGCCGTGCTGAAGGCGGGCGGGGCGTACGTCCCCCTGGACCCCGCCTACCCGCCGGCGCGGCTCCGCGCCATGGTGGAGGACTCCGGCGCGCGGCTGGTCCTCACCACCGGCGCCCTGGCGGGGCGGCTCCCGGAGGGCGCGGCCGGGCCCGTGCTCCTGGACGCGCTGCGGGAGCGCGTCGCCGCGGAGAGCGACGCCGCGCCCGGGAGCGGCGTCGTGCCGGAGAACCTGTCGCACCTGATCTTCACCTCGGGCTCCACGGGCCGGCCCCGGGGGGTGATGATCCGCCACGCGGCGGTCTCCGCGCTGCTGCACTGGCTGCGGGAGGCGGTGAGCGGCGAGGAGCTCGCGCCCGTGCTCTTCTCCACCTCCACCGGCTTCGACGTCTCCGTCGCCGAGCTGTTCGGGACGCTGGCCTGGGGCGGGAAGCTGGTGATGGTGGAGAACGCTCTGGAGCTGGCGACGGTGGACGAGCCCGTCGCGTACGCCAGCATGGTCCCCAGCGCCGCGGCGGAGCTGCTGCGCACGGGGGGGATCCCCCGGAGCGTGCGGACGCTGAACCTGGGCGGCGAGCCGCTCCCGCCGGAGCTGGCGCGCGGCCTGTACGCGCTCGGCACGGTGGAGAGGGTGGGCAACCTCTACGGGCCCACCGAGGACACGACGTACTCGACGTACGCCCGGGTCGGACGCGAGGCCGACGCGGTCACCGTGGGCCGCCCCGTCGCGGGCGCGCGGGCCTACGTGCTGGACGCCGAGCTCCAGCCGCTCCCCGCGGGCGCCGTCGGCGAGCTGTACCTGGCGGGCGAGGGGCTGGCGCGGGGGTACGCGGGGCGGCCCGACTGGACGGCGGAGCGCTTCCTCCCCTGCCCCTTCGGCCCGCCGGGCGCGCGCATGTACCGGGTGAGGGACCGCGTCCGCTGGACGCCGGAGGGCGAGCTGGAGTACTTCGGCCGGACCGACTTCCAGGTGAAGCTGCGCGGCTTCCGCATCGAGCTGGGCGAGGTCGAGGCCGCGCTGCGCGCGCACCCCGCCGTCGCCGAGGCGGTCGCGGTGGTGCGGGAGGACGCCCCGGGCGACCGCCGCCTGGTCGCCTACCTCGCCGCGGAGGACGGGGCGGTCCCCCCGGCGGCGGAGCTGCGCGCCCGGCTGGCCGAGCGGCTGCCGGAGTACATGGTCCCCTCCGCCTTCGTGGCGCTGGCGGCGCTCCCGCGCACTCCGCACGGCAAGCTGGACCGCGCCGCGCTCCCCGCGCCCGGGGCCGCGGACGGCGGCCCGGACGACGCCCCCCGCGGGCCCACGGAGGAGGTGCTGGCCGGGATCTTCGCGGAGCTGCTGGGCGCCGGCCGGGTCGGCCGCGGCGCGGGCTTCTTCGAGCTGGGCGGCCACTCGCTCCTGGCGGCGCGCGCCGCGGCCCGGGTGCGCGAGGCGTTCGGCGTCGACCTGCCCATCCCGGCGCTCTGGGACGCGCCCACGGTGGCGCAGCTGGC
>DATABU010000825.1:0-6933 GCA_036259415.1 Longimicrobiaceae bacterium | reverse complement strand
GCCCGGATCACGGTGGATCCGGGCCGGCTCCGGACGGCTCGGCGGGGCTGCTAGCGGGCCCCCACCTCGCGCGACAGGCGGTACATCTCCGCGGCGCGGTCGGGCTTGCCCTTGCGGTCGTAGGCGATGCCCATGGCCCAGTAGGCGCGGGCGTTGTCCGGCTGGATGCGGGTGGCGTTCTCCAGCGCCTCGATGGCCTGGTCGGACTCGGCCATCTGGTTGAGCGCCTCGCCCAGCACCAGGTACGCCGGCCCGCATCCCGGGTCCAGCTCGGTGGCGCGCCGCAGCTCGGTGGCCGCGGCCGCGTACACGCCGCGCTTGAAGAGCACCACGCCCAGCTGGTGGTGCACCTCCGGGAGGTCGGGGGCAAGCCGCAGGGCGCGCCGCAGCTCCTTCTCGGCGGCGTCGAAGCGGCTCAGCGCCCCCAGCGCCATCCCCGCTCCCAGCAGCGCCCGCACGTCGTCCGGGGAGGAGGCCAGCACGGCGGCGTACGCCTCGGCCGCCTCCGCGTGGCTCCCCGCCTCCATCAGCGCCTCGGCGCGCGCGTACGGCGAGGGGCCGGCCGCGTCCGGCGCCGCCTCCGCCAGGGCGGCCCCCGGCTCCGCAGAGGCGCTCGCCGCCCCTGCGTGCTCCGCGTCCAGCGGCGACTCCTGCTCCCTGCTGCGTCCGATCATGCCCCCACCTCGGCGGTTTCCTCCACGACCCACCCGCAGTAGGCGGGGAGCCCCTTCCCGACCGGAAAGCTCAGCACTTCCGGGCACTCGTACGGGTGCAGCTCGGCGACGCGCCCGATCAGGCGGTCGAGCGCCTCCGTCCGCGCCTTCATCAGCACCAGCACCTCGTCCTCGCGCTGGACCTCGCCCTTCCACCGGAAGACGGACGCCACCCCGGGGACCAGGTTCCCGCAGGCGATCAGCCGCTCCTCCACCAGCTGCCGCACCAGCCGCTCCGCCGTGGCCAGGTCGGGGGCGGTGGAGAGCACCAGCGAGACCTCCGCGTCGCGCGTGGGCGCGGTCACGGCTCGTCCAGCGGCATCTCGGCCATCGCCTCGCCCTCGCCGGTCAGCTCCGCCAGGGTGAAGCGGGCGTGGGCGACGTGGCGCTCGGCCCCGGGCACCCGCGGCGGCCGGGCCAGGAAGGCGCGCAGGTGCGCCACCGCGTCGTCGCCCTGCCCCCGCTGGAGCAGGAGGAAGGCGAGCCCGTAGTGCGCCCCCGAGGCGTGCGGCTTGAGCTCCAGCACGCGCCGGTAGGTGCGCACCGCCTCGTCCGTCATCCCGATGTGCGTGTACGTCACCGCGATCTGCTGCAGCACGTCGGTGTCGTTGGGGCTGTCCCGCAGCGCGAGGCGGAACGACGTCAGCGCCTCGTGGTGCTTGTCTTCCCGGAGCAGGTTGATCCCCTCCTCGTAGTAGTCCGGCCCCCTGGAATCGGGCCCGGCCCCACCGGGAATCAGGTTGCGCCACCAGGACATTAGGCTCTGTGTGGGAGATCTGGATGGACGGAGCTACGAACGGCCTGCGGAACAAGTTACCCGCGGCGAACGGGGCACGCAACGGAGTGCGCGGCGCCCTCAGCCGGTCTCGCGAGGCCCTCGCGCCGCCCCACCGGGGCGCTCCGCCACGACCCACCCCTCCTGGTCCAGGAGCACCCGCAGCCCCGCCCCGGAGAGCGCCTCCGCCCCCCCCTCCGCGGCGCCCTCCACCACCAGCCGCCCGCCCGGCGCGAGCACCCGCACCCCCTCCTCCAGCAGACCCGCGGCTCCGGGCCCCAGCGACACGCCGCGCAGCGACCGCGGCGCGAAGGGGAGCGGCTCCCCCGCGGCCACCCGGCTCACCCCTCCGCCGCCCGCCGAGGCGCCCGGCGCGTCCGTGGCGTGCACCACCTCCACCCCCGGCACCAGGGAGGCGAGGGCGTTCGCAAGATCCGCTCCCGCCCCCACCAGCAGCACCGATCCCCATGCCTCCGCCAGCCCCAGCAGCGCCGCCAGCCGCACCGCCTCCTCGCTCCCCGCGGCCACCTCCCCCCCGCCCGGCAGCGGCTCCCGCCCCGGGACGCGCAGGTCCACGACGCCCTCCGCCACGGGATACATCTCCCGGCAGTTGGCGCACCCCAGCCGCCCCGCCGCGACGCGCCGCTCCTCCACCGCGTCCGCGAGCAGGACCAGCCCGAACTCCGGCCCGCAGCGCGGACAGCGCAGGATGTCGGTGAGGAGGATGTGCATGAGATGAAGTGCGGCAGTATACGGGAGCACTCCGGCCGGCCGCGGCTGGGGTCGTCGGCGGGGCGCTCCCTACGGAAACGCCAAACTCGCTTCGCTCGGACACAAGTCGTTTCCTTCGGGAGCACCCCACCTCCTCCCGGTCTGCTCCCCAGCGAACACACCGCCTGCCCCGACTGGTGGCCCGCGTGAGGGATGCGAGCGCGAAGCGGCGAGACCCGACAGCAGTTCCGTCGGGTCTCGCCTCCGTTGGGCAGCGTAGTGTGCTGCCCTACGGAGCCGCAGCCCGACCCGAGCGCCAGCGAGGGGCACGCCCAAACCCGCCGCTCCAGTTCAGAAAAACAGCGTCTTCTCCGAGTACTGCGCCCACTGGTTCGGCGTCTCCCAGACGCGCACGTACAGCAGGTGCTCGCCCTCGGCACCGAGGCGCCGCCGCAGCTCCTCGAAGATGTACCGCGCCTGGTTCTCGGCGCTGGTCTCCATCTCCCGGAACGGGGCCAGGTCGTTCAGGTTCTCGTGGTCCAGCTCGTCGGCGATGGACCGCAGGTGCCGCTTGGCGTCGGTGAAGTCGTACGCCATCCCCCCCTCGCCCAGCGCCTCGAAGGCGAGGCACGCCTCCACCTCGTAGCGGTGGCCGTGCAGCCGCTCGCACTTCCCCTTGTAGCTGCGCAGGAAGTGGGCGGAGTCGTAGTGCGCTCGGACGTTGACCAGGTACATGGCGCTACCCCGCGGCCTGCACGGCGACGACCGGGATCTCCACCCCGGCCGGCTGGCTGGCGGCGAAGAGCACCGCCCGCGCCACATCGTCGGGGGAGAGCATCGCGGTCCGCGAGGGGAGGTCGTCGCGCGAGTCGGGGTCGATGGCGTCCCAGAGCGACGTGTCGGTGGCGCCGGGCTCCACCAGGGTGGCGCGGACGCCGGTGCCGCGGACCTCCTGCGCCAGAACCTCGTGCAGCCCCCGCAGCCCGAACTTGGAGGCGGCGTAGGCGCCGTTCTCAGGGAAGGCCACGCGTCCGGCCACCGAGCCGATGTTGACCACGTGCCCGGAGCGCCGGTTCAGCATCAGCGGGAGCAGGGCGCGGATCAGCAGGAAGGGGCCGCGCAGGTTCACGGCGATCTGCCGCTCGAACGCCTCCGGGTCGGTGGCGGCGAGCGGCGCCAGCGCGAACGCCCCGGCGGAGTTCACCAGCAGGTCCGGCGTGTCCCCCAGCAGCTCGGTGACGTACCCCACCAGCCCGTGCACCGCCGCCGGCGAGGTGACGTCGGCCGCGATGGCGTGCCCCCCCGCCCCGGCCGCGGCGCGGGCCAGCTCCGCCTCGGTGCGCGCCACCATCCCCACCCAGGCCCCGGCGCGCGCCAGCTCCCGGGCCACCGCGAGGCCGATCCCCCGCGAGGCGCCGGTCACCAGCGCCGTCTTCCCCTGCAGCGTGCCGTCCATCGTCGCCCCGTCCCGGTTCATCCCATCACGCCGTTGACCATGCACAGCCGCAGGAACTCCTCGCGGGTGCGCAGGTCCTCCAGGAACACGCCCTTCACCGCGCTGGTGATGGTCTTGGAGTTCTGCTTCTCCACCCCACGCATCATCATGCAGAGGTGCGCCGCCTCGATCACCACGCCCACGCCCTGCGGCTGGAGCACGTCCTGGATGGCCACGGCGATCTGCTCGGTGAGCCGCTCCTGCACCTGGAGCCGGCGCGCGAACACCTCCACGATGCGTGGGAGCTTGGAGAGCCCCACGATCTTCCCGTTGGGGATGTAGGCGATGTGCACCTTGCCGAAGAAGGGGAGCATGTGGTGCTCGCACATCGAGTACATCTCGATGTCCTTGACCAGCACCATGTTGTGGTGCTCCTCGTCGAACACGGCGTCGCCGATGACGTCCCGCACCCGGAGCTGGTAGCCGCGGGTGAGCCAGCGCAGGCTCTTCTCCACGCGCTCGGGCGTCTTCAGCAGCCCCTGCCGGTCCGGGTCCTCGCCCAGGTCGGCCAGCAGGTCGCGCACGCGCTCCTGGAATGGCGTGGCCTCGGTCTCCTCCGTCGCCGTGCGCGGGACCTCCCGCTCCATGATGGACATCGATCTATCCCCCCGTGTATTCCGCTGAGTTGCGAGGCGTCTCCCAGAGCACCAGGCGCACCAGGCGCCCGGAGGGAACGCGCGGCGCGAGCCGGTTCCAGATGGCCACCACCAGGTTCTCCGTGGAGGGGATGACCCCCTGCAGCCACGGCACGTCCAGGTTGAGGTTGCGGTGGTCCAGGTCGCGGATCACCTCCTCGGCCACGTCGCGCAGCATCGCCAGGTCCACCACGTACCCGGTGTCAGGGTCCGGCTCGCCCTCCACCGTCACGTCCAGCTCGTAGTTGTGGCCGTGCCAGTTGGGGCTGTTGCACAGCCCGAACACGCGCCGGTTCTCCTCGTCGGAGAGGGCCGGGTTGTGCAGCCGGTGGGCCGCGCTGAAATGCACGCGGCGGGTGACGCGGACGCTGGGCACGTGGGCTCCCTTGGCTCGCAGAAAAAGAACGCGGGCCAGCCTCGCTCGCGAGACCAGCCCGTGTCGGGGCGCGCCGGGAAGGATTTTTGAAGCCTGTTATGAACAGTGTGGTAGCGACCCCGCGACTTTCCGCCTTCCCGCTGGGGGCGTGGCGTCGGCCGCTGGAGTCAGCCCCGGCTTCAAAAGCGTTGGCTCAAAAATGGGGCTTCCCGGCGCGTCTGACGGGGGTAAGTATAACCCCGGCGCCCCGCGGGGTCAAGGATTTCCGGGTCCGGCGGACCCCTCCGGCGCCCCGTCGGAAACGGCCGGCGCGTTGCGTGGTATCAGGGGCCGGACACCTCACTCCAACCGCACGGCGCCATGCCCGACGCAGCAGACGTCCTCCGCACCGCGGCCCAGCGCGGCCACCGCCTGACCCGGCCGCGCCGGCTGGTGGCCGAGGCGCTCGCCGCCGCCGCGGAGCCGCTCAGCGCGCGGGCGCTGCACGAAGCGGTGGGGCCGGAGCGCATCGACCTGGTGACCGTGTACCGCACCCTGGACTGGCTGATGGAGATCGGCCTGGCGCGGCCGGTGCTGACCGGCGAGGGCGTGGAGCGGGTGGAGCTGGTCCCGGCGGAGCGGCATACCCACCACCTGGTCTGCGACGCCTGCGGGAGCGTGCGCACGGTCTCCATCTGCGGGCTGGACCGCGGCATCGCGGAGCGGATCGAGCGGGAGCACGGCTTCACCGTAGACCACCACCAGCTGATCTTCCACGGGCGCTGCGGCGAGTGCCTGGGAGACCCGCTGCGCGGCTGAGGCGCGGCGGCCACGGCTTTCTGCAAATCACTTGCAACAAGGGCAGACGTGGGTTAGCTTCGAGGCGATCACGCGGGCCGGATGCCCGCGCCCGTACCCGCAACGCCCGATCCGATGAACGCTCCTCCGCTGCGCCGGCCGGCCCTCTGGTCCGCCGCGCTCCCTCTCGCCTGCGCCGCGCACTGCGTCGCGATGCCCCTGGCGGCGCTCTTCGTCCCCGTGCTCGGCCATTCAACGGGCGTGGAGACGGGGATCCTGCTGGTCACGGCGGTGCTGGCCGCCGCGGCGCTGCGCTCGGGCGTGCGCGCCCACGGCCGCCGGGCGGTGTGGCTCCCCGTCGCCGTGGGCTTCGCGATCTGGTCGGCGAGCCTCGCCGGCTGGACGCAGCCGCTCCCCGAGCCGGCGACGACGGTGCTCGGCAGCCTGCTGGTGGCCGCCGGCATGGTCCGCAGCGCCCGCCTCCGGCACGAGGCCGCCTGCCGGAGCTGCGGCTGCCCCGCTCATCCGCGCCACTGATCCGGGTTCGACAGCTTTGAACGGCCGGGTTTGGGCGTGCCCCTCCCTGGCGCTCGGGTCGGGCTGCGGCTCCGTAGGCCGGCACACTACGCCGGCCAACGGAGGCGAGCTTGGGAAACTGTCCCCGGGTCTCGCCCCTTCGGGCTCGCATCCCTCACGCGGGGCACCTGCCGCGGCCGGCTGTTCTCCCCTCTCCCGGTTCCGGGACAGGGGGGCGAGCATCCAGCGAGCCGGGTGAGGGCGCCCTGCGGGCCCGGCGACGCACTCCGCAGGCCGCCCCACTCGTAAGATGCCCCTCCCCCGGAACGGGGGAGGGTGGCGGCGATAAAGCCGCCGGGTGGGGGCCTCCACCGGCGGGCTCCCGGATCATCACGAGCAGGAGGCCCCGGACACGCGACGTCTCCGGGGCCTCGTGGCTTCGCGCGGAGAGGCAGGTTACGTGATCGCCAGGGGGATCAGCGGGCCCATGACGACCGTCGCGCCGTCCATCACGTCCACGACCAGGCTCGTGGTCCCGGGACTGTTCCCCGTCACCACCAGCCGGTCGGACCCGCTCACCGACACGGTCGCCAGGGGCGTGATGACGACGCGCGGCTGCAGCGTGTAGCGGCCGCCCAGGGCGATCTCGGAGCCGTCCTGCGCCAGCAGCTCCACGGTGAACGTCTGCTGCTGGCCCCTCTCGACCTCGATCCGTCCGGTGACCTGGGCGCCGTTCGCGCTCGCCACGGGGGCGCCGCTCGCGTCCACCACCACCAGGCCGGCGGGGGTCTGCCCTTCGATTCCCGTCCCGGCGTCGGCGCAGCCCGCGAGCCCGACCGCCGCGGCGACCAGCAGGCAGGCCATCCACCGCATCGTCCGTGCTGCCTTCATCTCTCCCTCCGTGAACGTCCCCTTCGCTTCGCGGCGGGGGGGGG
>DATABU010000824.1:0-19362 GCA_036259415.1 Longimicrobiaceae bacterium | reverse complement strand
GGTTCACCCCGCCAGCGCCGTTCTGCGGCCGGCGGCTCCCGCGCTGCCTGAATCTTCCAGACCGGGGCGGGAATGGCAACCGGTGCCGGTCACGGGTGATCGGGCGCGGTCATCTCGCGGCGCAGCGCCGCCTGTGCCGCGTAGTACCCGCACATCCCGTGGACGGCTCCGCCCGGGGGGGTGGAGGCGGAGCAGAGGTACACGCCGGGGAGCGGAGTCGAGTACGGGTTCACGCGGAAGGCGGGGCGGAAGAAGACCTGGCGCAGCGTCATCGCCCCGGCGCTGATGTCGCCGCCCACCAGGTTCGGGTTGTGCCGCTCCAGCCCGCTCGGGTCCATGGTGCTGCGGGCGATCACCACGTCGCGGAAGCCGGGTGCGAAGCGCTCGATCTGGTCCTCCATCGCCTCCGTCATGTCGACGTCGCAGCCGAAGGGGACGTGGCAGTACGCCCAGGCGACGTGCTTCCCCTCCGGCGCGCGCGAGGGGTCGAAGAGCGTGGGCTGCACCAGCAGCACGAACGGCTTCTCCGCGACCTCCCCGGCCAGCGGCGCGTGCTCGGAGGCGGCGACTTCGTCCAGCGTACCGCCCAGGTGCACGGTGGCGGCCCGCCGGCACTCCGGGTTCCGCCAGGGGATGGGGCCGGAGAGCGCCCAGTCCATCTTGAACGAGCCGGCGCCGTAGCGGAACCGCTCCAGCGCCCGCCGGTAGCGGCCGTGCAGCCGGTGGCCGGCCACCCGGAGCACCTGGCGCGGGGTCAGGTCCAGCAGCACGGTGCGCACGCCGCGCAGCTCGTCGACGCTCTCCACCGGGGCGCCGGTGACGATCTCGCCGCCCAGCGAGCGCAGCAGCGAGGCCAGCGCCTCGGCGATGCTCCGCGAGCCGCCCCGGGCGATGGGCCACCCCACGGCGTGGCCGGCCGCCGCCAGCGTCAGCCCGAACGCCGCGGTGGGCGACCGGGTGAGCGGCACCATGGAGTGCGCCGCGTTGCCGGCGAAGAGGGCCCGGGCGCGGGGCTCCCGGAAGGCGCTCCGGGCCAGCCCGTGGGCGGAGCGGAGCCCCTGCAGCCCGAAGCGGGCCAGCAGCAGGGGGTGGTCCGGGAACTCCAGGGGGCCCAGCACGTCCTCCGCCAGCACCAGCCAGCGGTCCACCCAGCGGTCCAGGAGCCGCTTCCAGGCCCGCGCGTCCGCGCCGAGGGTGGCCCCGGTGGCCTCCATCGACCTCTCCAGCACCGCCACGGAGCCGTCGTCCAGCGGGTGCGCCAGGCAGGCGGGCGAGTGCACCCACTCCAGGCCGTGCTCGGCCAGGGGGAGGGAGCGGAAGAAGGGAGAGGAGAGCGCCAGCGGATGCACGGTGGAGCAGACGTCGTGGCGGAACCCGGGGAGCGTCAGCTCCTCGGTGCGCATGCCGCCGCCGAGGGTGTCCGCCGCCTCGCGCACCACGACGGAGCGGCCGGCCTGCGCGAGCGCGATCGCCGCCGCCAGCCCGTTGGGACCCGAGCCCACCACCACCGCGTCCGGTGCCGCCATCCTCCTCTCCGGTCCGGGACGTCCGCGCCGCCGAGACGGGCAGCCCGCGGCAGGAGCCGTACCAGCGCAGGGATCCCGGCGGGCCCACGGAATACCTGTCTCGAAATGTGCCACCGGAGAGGAAACCTGAGCGGCGCTCACCGGTAGACCGCCCCGACCCCGGCGACCGCCGGTCGGATCCGTTTGAAGTAGATGCCGAAGCAGATGAACGACTGCCACCTGTGCTCGCGCGAGACCGCCAGGCCCTCCACCCTGGCCTTCGTGGGCCCGGACAAGGAGAAGTGGGTCTCCGTCGAGCTGCGCCTCTGCGCCGACTGCGGAGGGCGCCTCGCCAAGCACCTGAAGCGCGGGATCCCCGTCTGGAAGAAGCACCGGCGCGCCGCCGCCGACTGAACGGGCGTCAGCCCTCCGCCCGCAGCGCCCCGTCCACCGCCTCCAGGAACTGGTCCACGTCCAGCGGCTTGGTGAGGTACGCGTGGGCCCCGGCGTCCAGCAGCCGCTTCACGCTTCCGGGCGTGGCGTCGGCGCTGATGACCACCACCGGCGTCGCGCTCGTGCGCGGCTCGGCCCGCAGCCGGCGGAGCACCTCCTCGCCGGGGATGTCGGGGAGGTGCAGGTCCAGGAGGATCAGGTCGGGGCGGTGCTCCACCGCCAGGTCCAGCCCCAGCCGCCCCTGGAGCGCGGGGACCAGGGTGATCCCCGGCCGGTCGGCCAGGATGGTCTCGATCAGGCTGAGGTTGGCGACGTTGTCCTCCACGTAGAGCACCGTCGCCGGCCGCTCCCCGCCCGGCGCCGTCGGCGCGGCCCGCCTGCCCTCCTCCGGCGCCGCCAGCGGGTCGCCCGCCCGCTCCAGCTCCACGGTGAACACGGAGCCCAGCCCGGGCGTGCTCTCCACCCGCAGCTCGCCCCCCATGGCCTCCACCAGCCGCCGGGAGAGCGCCAGCCCCAGCCCCGTCCCCTCCACCCCCGAGTGCTCGGCGCCCAGCCGGGCGAAGGGGACGAACAGCTCCTCCATCATCTCCGGCGCGATCCCCACCCCGGTGTCGTGCACCCGCAGCCGGAAGCGTCCGGCGTCGTCGGCCGCGGGCCCGCAGGTCACCCACACCCGGCCGCCCTGCCGGTTGTACTTGAGGGCGTTGGAGAGGAGGTTCAGCAGCACCTGCGTCAGCCGCTGCCGGTCGGCCGTGACGTATGCGGCCACCTCGCCGGCCGCGTCGGCCGCCAGCTCGCAGCCGTGCTGCGCGGCCAGCGGCCGGACCAGCGTGAGCGCCTCCTGCACCGCGTCGCCCACCCGCACCGGCTCCAGCGAGAGCTGCTGGCGGTTGCTCTCGATGCGGGCCAGGTCCAGCACCTCGTTGATCAGGTTGAGGAGGTGGTGCCCGGCCTTGAGGATGTGGTCCACCCCCTTGCGCTGCTCGGGCGCCAGCTCGCGGCGGGCGAGGAGCTGCGCGAATCCCAGGATGCTGTTCATGGGCGTGCGCAGCTCGTGGCTCATGCGCGACAGGAACTCGCTCTTGGCCTGGTTGGCCGCCTCCGCCTCCTCCTTGGCGCGCTGGAGCGCCAGCTCGGTGAGCTTCCGCTCGGTGATGTCGCGCGCGATCCCCACGGTGCCGGCGATGCGGCCCTCGTGGTCGCGGAAGGGCTGCTTCACCGTCTCCAGGTAGTGCACGCTCCCGTCCGGCTGCGTGTACCGCTCCTCGGTGACCAGCTGCGTCCCCTCGCGCAGCACCCGCTCGTCGTCGGCCCGGATCTTCTCGGCGACGTCCTGCGGCCAGATCTCGAAGTCGGTCTTCCCCGCGCAGAAGTCGCGGTCCACCCCGGCCGCGCGCGCCACCGCCTCGTTGACGGCCAGCACCCTGTGCCGGGCGTCCTTGAGCCAGGCAAGGTCGGGGATGTTGTTGAGGAGCGCCTCCTGCTGCTCCTTCACGGCCCTCACGGCGTCCTCGGCCTGCTTGCGCTCGGTGATGTCGCGCGCCACGGCGATCACCGCCTCCTGCCCGAAGTAGGTGGAGCGGGTCAGCACCACCTCCTTGGGGAAGATGCTCCCGTCGCGGCGGCGCCCCCACCATTCGAAGCGCTGCGGCTCGCCCGCCACCGCCCGCTCGAAGCGCGCCATGGTGTCCTCCACGTCCACGCGCCCGGGGTCGGCGAGGATCCCGGGCGTCTCGCCGACCAGCTCCTCGCGCGAGTAGCCGTACGCCCGGACCACCGCCTCGTTGACGTTCAGGAAGCGGCCCTCCAGGTCCTGGATGTAGACCAGCTCGGAGAGGTTGTCGAAGAGGCCGCGGTAGCTCTCCTCGCTCCCGCGGAGCGCGGCCTCCACCTCCCGCCGCTCGGTCACGTCGCGGGAGTTGACCACCACGCCGGCCGCGGCCGAGCCTTGCAGCAGCGTCCGGCCCACGCACTCCAGCACCCGCCACCCGCCGCCGCGGCTGCGGAAGCGGAGCTCCACCCGGTGGCTGGCGCCGGGGTCGCGGGTCATGCGCGCCAGCGCCTCGCGGGTCGGGGCCACGTCGTCCGGGTGGACGTAGTCGAGGATGGAGACGCCGTCGAGCCGCTCCGGCCGGTAGCCCAGGATGCGGCGGACCGAGGGGCTGTTGAAGCGGACGCGCCCCTCCGCGTCCACGATGGTGATGAGGTCCAGCGCGTTCTCGATGAGCGCGCGGAAGTGCTCCTCGCTCCGCTGGACGGCGCGCTCGGCCTCCTTGCGGTCGGTGATGTCGCGGAACCACCAGATCCGGCCGTAGTAGCGCCCGTCGCCGTCCTTGACGGGGGCGCTGTACCGGTCGAAGACCCGGCCGTCCCGGAGGCGGACCTCCTCCGCGCTGCGCGCGTCCTGGTTCCCGTAGAGCTCGGCGACCCGCGCCAGGAAGGCGTCGGGGTCCTCCAGCTGGTCGAGGACGTAGCGGAGCGCCTCGTCGTCGGAGCGGGTGGCGGTCACCTCGGGGGGGATCCCCCACATCTCCGCGAAGCGCCCGTTGGAGGAGAGGATCTCCCCCGCGTCGGAGATGACCAGGATCCCGTCGATGGAAGCCTCGCCCTGCGCCTCCAGGAGCGTCTTCTGGAAGCGGAGCTGCTCCTCCGCGTGCTTGCGCTCGGTGACGTCGCGCAGGTTGATGATGGCGCCCGGCTCGCCCCCCTCCTGCGGGAGGCTGCGCACGAACACCTCCACCGCGCGCAGGCCGCCGTCCTTGTGGTGGTAGCGGAACTCCACCGTCCGGGTGACCTCCGGCTCGCGGAAGACCTCCGCGAGTGCCGCGCGGCAGCGCTCCCGGTCGTCGGCGTGGATCCGCTCGAAGGCGCTCTTCCCCAGCAGCTCGGCGGCGGAGTAGCCCAGCACGCGCTCGATGGAGGGGCTGTGGTAGACGCCCACCCCGCGCGCGTCCAGGATGGAGAACACGTCCAGCGAGTTCTCCACCAGGGTGCGGAAGTGGCTCTCGCTGCGGCGCAGCGCCCGCTCCGCGCGCCGCCGCTCCGAGACGTCCCGCAGCACCACGACGGTCCCGTCCCCGGCCGGCGCCGCCGCCACCTCGACCGCCCGGCCCTCCCCCGGGGAGCACTCCGCGAACGCGGGCGCCCCGGTGCGCAGGCACTCCGCGGCCGTCCCGGCCACGCACGCCCCCAGCTCCCCCGGGAGCGCCTCCCGCGCGGGCAGCCCCAGGACGGCGCCGGCGTCCGGGAGGCCGCCCTCCCCGGCCCCGCCGCGGACCTCCACGACGCGCCCCCGGCCGTCCAGCCGCAGGCTCGCGCCGCGCGGGCCGGTGGCGACCGCCTCCTCCTCGACGACGGGATGGGACATGGTGGTGATGGCTCGGCTCCCGGGTGGCGGCTGCTGCGGTGCGGGCGGCGCGCCGCCGCCCCGACCGTCATGCGCAGACGGGCGGCGCAGGCGGCCGCCCCACGGAGTAGAGTGTGCGCGTGGGCCCGGGAGCGGGCAAGGAGGTCGTGCGCCGCGGGGGGGCGGGGCCGCTACGAGCCGGCCCGCACCAGCACCAGCTTCCCGCCCGAGACCTCGGTGACGGGGAAGTCCTTGTCCACCGGGTCGCCGTTCTCGTCGAAGGCCACGCGGCCGGTCACCCCCTCGAAGGCCGGGGCCCCGCCCGGGCGCCCGACGCCCTCCAGGTACGCGCGGATGGCCGCGCGGTCGCGGCTCCCGGCGCGCAGCGCCCCGGCGATCAGGTAGACGGCGTCGTACGAGGTGGCCGCGGACGAGTCCGGCTCGCGCCCGAAGGCGCGCCGGAACGCCTCCGCGAAGCGGCGGGAGCGCTCGCCTGCGTCCGGGTGGAAGAGCGTCCCCACCAGCGTCCCCTCGTACTCCGGGCCCATCCCCGCCAGCGGCTCCAGGCCGTCGCCCCCTATGAAGCGCGCCTGGAGCCCCACCTCGCGGGCCTGGGCGATGGCGCGGGAGGCGCCGGTCTCCAGCCCCGCCACCAGGACCACCTCAGCGCCGCGCTCGCGGAGCCGCCGCAGGTAGGGGCGGAAGTCCTCCATCTCCTCCTGGTACGGGTCGAAGCCCACCACCGGGACGCCGGAGCGGGTGAGCGCCGCGTCGAAGACCCGGGCCAGGCTGCGCCCGTAGCGGTCGTTGGAGTACAGGATCCCCACCCGCCTCCCGAGCGCGCGGGCGGCGTCGGCCAGCTCCACCGCGTTGGCCGAGTCGCTGGAGGCGACCCGGAACACCCACGGGCCCAGCCGGGCGACCTCGGTGCTGGTGGCGCTGGTCCCCACCACGGGGAGCCCCTGGGCGTAGACCGTGCTCCCCGCGATCATGGGGTCCGAGGTGGCGTGCCCCACCACCGCGAGCACCTCGGGGTCCTCCAGGAACGCCTGCGCCACCCGGATCCCCTCCGCCGGGTCCGAGCGGTCGTCGGCGGGGCGCAGCTCCAGGCGGCGTCCCTCGATCCCTCCCGCGTCGTTGATCTCGCGGACGGCGAGCTCCGCGGCCAGCCGGGAGTTCTCGCCGAACGACTCCCCGAGCGGCGCGGCCAGGCCGAGCACCAGGGGATCGCCCCCCGGGCCGCGGCCGCAGGCGGCGGCCAGGAACGCGCAGACGAGGAGGGCGGCGGACCGGAGCGGACGGAGGAGCTGCATGGCGGGTAGGGTCGCGGGTACACCGGGGGGAGGAACGCCCCAACGTTAGCCGCGCCGCCCGCGCGCCGTCCAACCCGGGCCAGCACATTCACCGCCACCCCGCGCCGCGGCCTCAGTGGAGCGTGAGCCCTCCCGAACGCGAAAGCGGCGCCCCCGGGGAGGGCGCCGCTCGTCGCGACCGGCCGGCGGGAGCGGCTAGCTCCGCGCCGCCGGGTCCTGCAGCCAGGGCTCGCCGGCCATCCAGTTCGGGTCCAGCGGCGAGAAGAGGAAGACCACGCCGCCGTTGGCGATCATGGGGATCAGCCACCGCGCCCGGTCCTCCTCCATGGCGGGGCACCCCTCGCTGCGCCCGGCCCGCTGCGGCGTCACGTAGGGAGCGCCGTGCACCACCACGCCGCGGTCGCGCGCCTTGCTGTTGAAGAGCCCGGACAGCCCCGCCAGCCGCAGGCCGATGGAGCGGTAGCTGCCGCCCCCGGCGCTGCCGCTGAAGGAGTAGGTCTCCTGCGCCAGGAAGAGGCCCAGCGAGGTGGCGTTGCTCCCCTGCCGGTTGGAGAAGCGGGTCGGCACGCCCTCGCCGCCGTCCGAGCCGCGGCCGTGCGCCACGGTGAAGGGCCCGTCCACCACCGCCATCCGGTCCATGTCGAAGACCCAGCCGCGCGGGGTGAACTGGTCCAGTCCGTAGTCCACGAAGTACAGGTACGGCTTCCGCACCTCGGCGGGGTGCGCCGCGCGGAAGTTGTAGTACGCGCGGAAGGCGCGCCGCAGCGCGTCGGGGTGGCTCAGCCGGGCGACCCGCGCGGCGAGCGTGCCCACGGCGGACTCGACCCGCGCCGCGCGGGCGACCGCCGAGGTGGGCGCCGCGGCGGCGATCACGTCCATGGCGCGGGGGGCCACGGACACCGGCTCCACGCCGCCAGGACCGCCGGGACCGGCGAGGGGGGCGGCGTGGGCGACCGAGGGGAGCACGCCGTAGCCGCCCAGCACGAGGGCGGCCGCGGCGAGCATGCGCGGGTGGGGACGCATCGCTCGTCTCGTGTTCGGGAGCACGTCGGGGGCGGCGTGCGCCCGGCGGCTCGATGGTGTGGGATTTGTCGCGTGGGACTGCCGGAGGCGGGTCGCACTGCGGCCGCCGGCGCCCGGTGGACGGGAGCAGGCGGTCGGCGCATCAAGACCCCACAGAAGGTGCGGTGTTCCCCCGGATCGCGCAAGTGGGGCCGTGTCCGATCGCTGCGTGGGGGATGGGGACTGCACGGGTCGGCTGAGCCCCCGTTCTCCCCCTCGCGCCGCGGTGGCACGTTGTATACGCTCCTGTGTGGGGCATCGGTGTCCCACCCGGGGAATACCTGGGGCAGCCCCCACACCGCACCGCGCGCGCCGTGAACCGGCAGCGCCACGTCCGGCAACGACTTGCACGCCATACCCCGCACGCGCCGCACGGGGTATGGCGTGTGCACCGTCCGGCGCCGCTCACGTGACCCGCATCGCGTCGGGAAGCGGGCGCAGCAGGGTTCGTACGGGCGGCGTCCGAGCCGATGCTGCGGCCTTCCCGTCCTCTCCGGAACACGATCCGCCCGCGCGGATCCCAGCCATCGTGCCCATGAAATACTTCACCCAGAACGTGACCGTGCTGGGGACCGTGACGGAAGTGGACGTCGACCAGGCCGCCTTCACCCTGCGGTGCCGCAGCGGGGACACCTTCCGCATCCACGCGGGTGTGACCACCTGGTTCACGGTGGTGAGGAACATCGACGGGCTGGACCGGGACAGGGTCCCGGACCCGGACGGCCACCCCGCCGCGCCCGGTCCGAGCGACCAGGTGCACAAGTACATCCGCACCGACGAGCTGGTCGCCGTCGAGGCCGTGTACCTGGAGCACGAGGGGCGGAGCCGCTACGACGCGCGCAAGGTCACGCTCATGCACGCCGACCAGGGGGAGTTCCTCTTCGAGGAGACGCACTGGTGGCTGACGCAGATCGCCCGCTTCGCCGACGAGTGGCTGGACGACCTGTTCAAGGACAAGCGCACCTACGAGTGGGACGACTTCGCCCGCCTGTACCGCACCAACCTGAACATCCTCGGCGAGCAGACCAGCGACGACACGCAGGAGTGCGCCACCCTTTCGCGGCTGATCTACGGGCTCTCGTCGGCGTACCTGCTCACCGGGGCGGAGCGGTACCGGCTCGCCGCGCGCGCCGGGGTCAAGTACCAGCGGGAGACGTTCCGCAGCCTCAGCCACGACGGGCAGTACGCCTTCTGGATGTTCGGCAAGCGGAAGCGCGACCTGGGAGCCCACCTGATCGTGGCGTCGGAGAACGAGGACGACCGCGGATCGATCCCGCTGTACGAGCAGATCTACGCGCTCGCCGGGCTCTGCCAGTACTACCGGATCACCCAGGACTGGGAGGTCCTCGAGGACGTCCGCCGCACGGTCAAGGCGTTCCAGGACTTCTACCGCGACACGCCCGAGGAGGAGCGCACGAGCCCGCACATCCGCACCTACACCGGGACGGGCGGCTACTTCTCCCACATCGACTACGCGACCCTGCGCCCCGACGTGGACGCGCTGGGGGACAACAAGCTGCGCAAGAACTGGAACTCCATCGGCGACCACATCCCCGCCTACCTGGTCAACCTGATCCTCGCGCTGGACCCGCTCCCCAGCGGTGGCAAGGACTACAAGGCCGCCGAGGAGCTCCTCGCGACCTGCCACCAGATCCTGCGCGAGACCTCGGAGCTGATCGTGACGCAGTTCCCGCCCCGCGAGGGCGAGAGCAGCAGGTTCGTCCACGAGCGGTTCCTCTCGGAGCTGGGGGACGACGGCCTCTGGAAGCCGGACCCGGATTGGCGCTGGCAGCAGAACCGAGCCATCGTCGGCCACGACCTCAAGATCGCCTGGAACCTGACCCGGGTCGCCCACTTCTACCGCGGCGCGGCGGCCGAGGCGCGCAGGCACGGGAAGACCGCGGAGGCGCGGGGGCACGAGGAGTTCGTGGACCGGCTGATGCAGCTCGCGACCCGCCTCGGCGACGACATGGCGGTGTACGGGATCGACCAGGTCAGGGGCGGCTGCTTCGACGCGGTGGAGCGGGAGCCGCGCGGGGACCTCCCCATCGAGTTCGCCTGGAGCAACACCAAGGACTTCTGGCAGCAGGAGCAGGCCATCCTCGCGTACCTGGTCCTGCACGGGGCGACGGACGACCCGCGCTACCTCGGCCTCGCGCGGGACATGATGGCGTTCTGGAACCTCTTCTTCCTGGACCACGACAACCGCGGGGTCTACTTCCGGGTGACGGACACCGGCATCCCCGTCATCCAGGGCGCCTACTCGCAGAAGGCGGGTCACGCGGTAGCCGGGTACCACAGCTTCGAGCTGAACTTCCTCGCCCACGTCTACATCCGCTCCTACCTCGGCGGGAGGGCGGCGGAGAGCCCCGTTGCCCACCCGGACGCGGCGCCGATGGACGAGAACTTCTGCCTGTTCTTCCGCCCCGACCCGGACTGCGGCCGCACCACCATCAACGTGCTCCCCGACTTCCTCCCTCCCGGCGCGGTGGAGATCGTCAGCGTCAAGGTCAACGGCGTGCCGCGGCCCCCGCTGGCCAGGGACAACTTCCAGATCCAGCTCGACGAGGACGAGCTCGGCGCGCAGGTGATCGTGGAGTTCTGCCCGGTGCGGCACCACCTCCAGCCGGGAGGCCGCCGATGAGCGCGGCGCCCCCCCGCCTCGACGGGGAAAGGGTCGCGGTCATCGTCGAGCACAAGTTCATCCCCGAGGAGATCGAGCTGTACCGCACCGAGTTCGCCGCCCTGGGAGCCGAGGTCGAGTTCGTCTCGCAGATCTACTGGGGCGACTACCGGCCGGGGCATCCCCACTGGAAGACCCCGGTGTTCTACGGCGACGTGGACCCCATCGACGGGGACCCGCTCGCGGACCCGGTGCCGCTGGAGGTCCACCGCGACGTGTCGGAGGTCGACCTGTCCGGGTACGCCGCGCTGGTCATGTCCGCGAACTACACCAGCGTGCGGCTGCGCTGGGCGGGCGATCCGCTGGACGAGCAGGCGTATCCCGAGCCGTTCCACCCCCGCGCGTACCTGCGCCGGGCGCCGCTCGTCCGGCTCTTCGCCGACGCCATGGCGGACCCCCGCATCGTGAAGGGGGCGCTCTGCCACGGCCTCTGGATCCTCACCCCGAACGCGGAGCTGCTGGAGGGGCGCCGCGTCATCTGCCACGCGGTGGTGATGGCCGACGTGGTCAACTGCGGCGCGGCCATCGTCCGGACGCCGGACCGGGTGGTCGTGGACGGCGACCTGGTCACCGGCTACAGCAAGCAGGAGACGAAGGACTTCATCCACGCCATCGCCGCGCAGGTCGTCGCGCGCCGGGGGTAGCCGCCCACCCGGCCGGGGCCCGATCCTGCCGGACACTCACGAACAGGGAGAACACGATGACCGACACGGTGCTGGTGGTGGTGTCACAGAGCGGCTTCTGGGTCGAGGAGCTGCTGAAGCCGCTGGACCGCCTGGAGAAGGCGGGCTACCGGGTGCAGTTCGCGGCGCCGACCCGCGAGAAGGGAACCCCGTATCCGGACCCCGCGAGCTTCGACCCCGACTACGTCGATCCGCCGCTGGGCCGGCCGGTCACCCTGGAGGCGTTCCTGCGCGAGCAGGCGGAGAAGTACGGGCGGGAGCCGGTGCAGGGCGGGAACGGCAGGGTCGACTGGCAGGCGACCTTCCGGGAGGTGTGGGAGCCGATGTTCCGGGACCGCATCCACCTGGACGAGTGGCTCCCCACGCGGCCCTACCTGAGCGATCCGGCCGGGGGGGACGGCGGGGGAAGGAGGAGCTACATCGAGCGGATGGAGGACTACTACGAGGCGCGCGACCGGGCCTGGGAGCGGATCGGCGACTACGCCGGACTGCTGCTGGTGGGCGGCAGCGGGCCGATGTTCGACATGGTCGGCAACGGCGCGGTGCACGGCCTGGTGCTCGGCTTCTACTACGCCGACAAGCCGATCGCCGCGGAGTGCTACGCGGTCACCTGCCTTGCCATGGCCCGCGAGCTGGACGACCGGAAGAGCATCCTCTCCGGACGGCACGTCACCGGCCACACGGTGGAGTACGACTACACCTCCGGCTGGGCCGGGTACCTGGAGGACCGCTGGGTCGGCTTCACCGGGGGGGCGCCGTTCGTGCTCGAGTACATCCTCCGCGACGCGGTCCTCCCGGACGGCGCCTTCCACGGCAACGTGGGACGGAAGCTGTCGGTGATCGTCGACTACCCGTTCATCACCAGCCGCTCGGTGGGAGAGTCCGACCTCTGCGGGGCCAAGCTGGTCGAGGCCCTGGACGGCGAGAAGAACGGCAGCCGCCTCCTCCGCTACGGCTGGCACCAGCCGGGAACGCCGTCCCCCCGGGCCGCGCCCGCGGGATGAGCGTGGAGGGCGACAGCCGGACGCTCTGCTTCCTCCGCGGGCTGAGGCGCGCGGAGGGAGGATTCGCGGACCGGCCCGGCGAGTCCGCGGCCGGGCTGCAGCACACCGTCAGCGTCCTCAAGGCGCTCCTCCTGGTGCAGGCCGGTCCGGACGACCCCGCCGGAGCGCTGGCCTTCGTGGAGAGCTGCGCCGGCGGAGACGGCGGGTTCGCGGACGTGCCGGGCGGCGAGCCGACCGCCTACCACACCGCCTTCGGCCTGATCGCGCTCCGCGAGTTGGGAGCGTGGGAGGCGCTGGAGCGGAGGGCGCCGGCCGGGGTGGAGTTCATGGCGACCCACGCGGCGTCCGCCCCCGACCACTTCATGACCGTGGCCGCGTTCGAGGAGTGCGGCCTGCCGGGGCCGGTCCCCCCCGCCACGCTCGCCTTCTTCCGCGGGCAGCGGCGGGACGACGGCTCCTTCGGCGACGGGGTCCTCGCGAACGCGCTCGCGTACTCCGCGCTGCGCCGGGCCGGCCAGGAGGTGGACCGGCCCGACCGGGTGGCCGGTATCCTCCTCGCGTCCCAGCGGGACGACGGGGGGTTCGCCGGGGACGCCGGCCCGTCGGACCTGAACCTCACCTACGCGGTGATGCGCGCGCTCGACCTGCTCGGCGCGGCGCCCGACCTCGACCGGCTGGAGAAGTACGTCGCGTCCCTGCGGACCGGGGACGGCGCCTTCGCCGAGGCCCCGGGCGGCCCCGCGGGCGCGGGCGCCACCTACCGCGCGCTGGGGATCCTGCGCTGGGCCGGGAGGCTCGCGCCACTCCAGCCGGTGGTGGACGCCGCCGGCGCGGTTCGGGCGGCGCGCCGGGGCGACGTCGCGCCGCTCGCCCGGTGGCTCGGGGACGGGGGCGACCCGGACCAGCGGGACGCGGAGGGCTGGACGCCGCTCCTCGCGGCGGCGGTCCGCGGGCAGGCGGGGGCCGTGGAGCTCCTCCTGTTCCACGACATCGCCGGGGCCAGGCGGGCCAGCCCGGAGGTCCGCCTCCAGGCCGCCGACGCGCTCCCGGTCTACATGGCCGGCCAGTCGGGCGACCTGGAGACGGTGAAGCTCCTGCTGCGGGCGAGGCCGCAGCACCTCTTCGAGATCAGCGAGGTCAACGGCCACACCGTCCTGCTGCAGGCCGCCTTCTTCGGCTCCCGGAGGCACGAGGAGCTCGCCCGCTACCTGCTGGAGAACGTGGGCGAGATCCTCTGCATCCCCGAGGGCGACGTGGCGGCCGTCCAGGACGCCCGCAGGCGGCTCCTGGTCGCGACCAACGTCCGCGGGTACAACGCCCTCGCCATGGCCGGGCTCTGGCAGAACGACGCCATGGGCGCGCTCTTCCGGCGGTTCGACGACACCCGCGAGGCCGAGAGGAAGGAGTACCTCCGGCGGCTCCTGGAACGGATCGCGCCGCCCGCGGCCACGGACGAACGGGAGCTTGCGGCCCGCGGCCTGGCCGACCGGCTCGTCGGGGTCATCCAGGACGGGTTCGCGATGATGGCCGGTGCGTCCTCCGCGAGCGCGGCGGCGGTGCGCCGGGTCGTCCTGGAGGCGGTCCGGGGGGTGGCGGAGACCCCGGGCTTCGACGTGGACCACCCCGGGGGTCCGCTGCAGCAGCCGCCGCTGGTGGTGGCGGCCACGGGCACCGACGGCACCGAGCACGTGGCGAGGCTCCGCGACGACCTGGTCGCGCTGCTCCTGGAGCGCGGCGCCGATCCCGACCGGGAGGAGAAGCACCCGATGGGGGTGGACGCGGTGATCCGCGCGGCGGTGCTCAACCACCTGTACGTGCTGAAGCGGCTCGGGGCCGCGATGGACCCGGAGGCGTTCGCCGCCGCCATGAACGCCAGGCCCGCCGTCAACGGCCAGACGGCCCTGCAGGACGCGGTGCACCGCGCGCTCACCGCGCCCCGGAGCCGCCTCCCCGGGCACCTGGAGCAGATCCGCTGGATGGTCGCGCACGGAGCTCGCGCGGACGTCGAGGACCACGTCGGGGTGACACCGGAGGGGCTGGCCCGCTCCGGCCTCGCCGACCCCGTCTACCGGCAGAACGCGCCGGCCACGCTCCGGGCGCTGGGGCTGGAGGGCGCTTCCGCCCCGCCGGACACCCTCTCCTCCGAGTGACGCCCATGCCGACCTTTCCCACGCGCTTCGTCTACTTCACGGGGCTGCGGCGCGAGATCTTCCGGAACGTCCGGCTGACGGGGAGCTGGGACGCCTCGGGCCGCCGTTCCGACGCCTGGACCACCGTCCCGATGACCCCGTTCGTCGCCGCGGACGGGTGCCCGGCCTACGCGGCCACCGTCGACCTGGAGGGCGAGGCGGGAGACGAGCTCGCCTGGGGCGTGCAGCTCGACGGGCCGCAGGGCATCGACCTCTGGGGGATCATGACGGAGGTCGGGGACACCGGGTCCACCGACCGCCGCAGGACGTTCCGGCTGAGGGGTGGGGCGGGAGCCGGCCCGCAGGAGGAGCACTACCACCTCACCCACTGCCGGCGGCTGGGCGCGCAGAAGCACTACCGCCCGGGAGCGGAGGACCCCGGCATCCAGTTCTCCGTCTGGGCTCCCAACGCCCGGGCCGTGGAGGTGGTCTTCGGCGAGTTCCGGCCCGGCGACCCCGCCCGGCAGACCGGCCACGTAGCCGAGGACGGCACGGGCATCGATCCCGCCGTCGGCCCGTTCACGCTGCGCAGGACCAGCGACGACCCGGGGGTCTGGGACGGGACCTGGCGGACGGACCCCGACGAGGCCGCGCTCGGCGACTTCCGCGACTTCGACCACCGCCCGTACATGTTCCGGGTGACGCGCGACGACGGCTCGGTGCGCTACCGGACCGACCTCCACTCGCGCTGCCAGATCGGGAAGGGGCACGTCGACCCGGGGCTCCCCGACTACGTGGATCCCGTTCACGGCAGGGGGACCGGCCGCTACTCCGGCCATTACACGGAGCTGGACGGCACCAAGGGGTGCTCTGTGGTGATCGACCCGGACACGGTCACCCGGCACTTCGAGGAGCAGGTCTGGCCGGAGATCGAGTTCGTCGCCGCGGACGAGTTCTGGCGCGACGAGGTGAGCCACGAGCACCCCGTCCCCCGGCGGGTCGAGGACCTGGTGATCTACGAGCTGCACGTGGGCTCGCTGGGGTTCGGCACCGGGCGCCCCGGCAACTTCGGCGACGCGCTCGAGTTCCTGGACTACCTGGTCGAGCTGGGGGTGAACGCGGTGGAGCTGCTCCCGGTGATGGAGTTCAAGGGGCGGGCGCAGTGGGGCTACGGCACCTCCCACTACTTCGCGATGGAGTTCAGCGCGGGCGGGCGGGACCAGCTGAAGCACCTGGTGCGCGCCTGCCACCGGCGCGGCATCGCGGTCATCCTGGACGTGGTCTACAACCACTACGTCCACGACGCCGACCGGGCCCAGTGGATGTACGACACCGCCGGGCACGAGAGCAACGTCTACTACTGGTACGAGGGCCGGGCGTCCGACCATGCCGGGTTCGAGGCCGCCGCGGCGGCGTACGCGGCCAACCCCGACGGCCGGGACAACCCGCCGGTCCCGGGGCACGGCGGATACGTGGACAACCTGTCCACGGGCTACGCCCCGCGGTACCACGAGGAGATGGTCCGGAAGATGTTCATCGCCAGCGCGGTAGCGCTGGCCGAGGAGTTCCACGTCGACGGCTTCCGCTTCGACCAGACCACCTCCATCCACAGCTACAACGTCCTCCACGGCGACGGCCGGAAGCTCGGCCACGTAAACGTGTTCGGCGCCAAGTTCCTGCGCGAGTGCGCGCGGACGCTGCGCCTCGTCCGGCCGCAGCTGATGCTGACCGCGGAGGACCACTCCGGGTGGGACAGGGTCACCCGGCCCCCCGAGCAGGACGGCCTGGGCTTCGACGCGGTGTGGGACGCCGCCTTCTACCACCACCTGGTGGGGGACGCGGACGACCGCGGGCCCGCCGACGCCCGGCTGATCAAGGTCGCGGGCGAGGGTGGCGACGGGCCGCTGGCCCTGGACCTGTTCGCGGGGGCGCTGGGCGGCTCCGGCGGGAGGAAGGTGGTGTACAGCGAGTCCCACGACGAGGCGGGGAACGCGGCGGGGACGCACCGCACGCTGGTGGTCGCTGCCGGGGGGGAGCCGCCGGTCGGCTCCATCCGCCGGTACGCGGAGGCCCGCTCCCGCTGGGCCTTCGCCATGGCCGCGCTCTCGGCCGGCACGCCGATGTTCCTGATGGGCGAGGAGGTGGGGGCCACCCGGAAGATGCTCCACGACCGCGTCCTGGAGAGCCAGGAGGACCTGCTGGGGGATCGGAGCGGCGGGGGAGCGCGGATGTTCCGGTACTACGGCGACCTGATCAGGCTGCGCCTGGGACACGAGGCGCTGCGCTCGCGCGAGATCGAGGTCCTGCACGTCCACGAGCGGAACCGGGTGCTCGTCTTCCGCCGCTGGGCCGGGGCCGAGCAGTTCCTGGTCGCCGCCAGCCTGAACAACGCGCCCTTCGCGTCCGGCTACGTGGTCAGCCACCCCTCGCTCGGCACCGCGGGGTGGAAGGAGGTCTTCAACAGCGACGCGGGGTTCTACGGCGGCGAGGGGGTCGGCAACGCCGGCCGCACCCTCCCGTCGCAGGACGGCAGGATCGACCTGGTGATCCCGGCGAACGGGGTCGTCGTCTTCCAGCGGGCGCCGTGACCTGAATCCCTCCCGGCCCGTAGGACCACCCGGGGCCGGATGGGCACTTCGACCCATGTGGGGGCCGCGGGCGCCGCATACCTTCTCCGGCGCGGCGTCGAACCCACGTCCACGGGAGTGCCCATGCCCTGGTTCCTGAACCCCCGCGTCTACGAGCTGCTGCCCCTGCACCTCAACCCCGAGCTCTACTACGTCGTCCTGAAGCTGCTCGCCACGGGGCTCTTCGCCCGCGGGCTCGTCCGGCAGGGGGTCCGCGGCCGGGCGCTGGCGAGCGCGACGTGGAGCTTCTTCTTCGGGCTGTTCGTCGCCGTGATGCTCTCGCTGCACGCGCTCGTCGTCCTGGGGCTCCGGGTCTTTGAGCGCGCGCCCGGCGCCCCGTTCGTCTACGACTTCCGCCTGTTCTCGCTCCTGCTCCTGGCCGGCGTGCTGGTCCCGCAGGGCGTGCGCTGCCTGCGCGCGGCCCCGGGCCTCGCCCGTGGCGAGGGGGCCGCGTGGCGCGACGCGCTCCGGGCGACGTGCGTCGTGGCCGCGGTCGGCCTGGCGCTGGTGCCGCTCCAGTTCTTCGGGCTGGTGCTCACGGCCATGGGCGCGGTGAGCCTCGCGCTCCTCCTCGTCGCCCGGCCCGCGGCCCCGCGGCTCCGGGTGGAGCCCCCCACGCTCGACCCTGCCGAGTTCCCCGGCCTGCGCGGCCGCGCCTCCGTCGCCTGACTCCCCGCCTCCCCGGAGCACCTTCTTGACAGGTCCCTCCGCGCTCGCCAGCTTGTTGTAGAATCTCAAAGGAGAATCTCAAGGAGAGGTCATGGACGAACGACTGCCGGTGGTCAAGGGCACGGTGGACCTGCTGGTGCTGAAGGCGCTGAGCTGGACCCCGATGCACGGCTTCGAGGTCACGAGCTGGATGGAGGATCGCTCGGACGGGGCGCTCGAGTTCGACGACTCCGCGATCTACCAGGCGCTCTACCGCCTGGAGAAGCAGGGGCTGGTCACGGCCGAGTGGGGGGTCACCGAGAACAACCGCAAGGCGCGCTACTACCGGATCGCACGCGCCGGGCGGGAGCACCTAGCGGCGGGGACCGACCGGCTGCTCCGCTACTCCCGGCTGGTGGCCGCGATCCTGACCGCCGCCCCGCAGGCCGCCTGAGCGCCGCATGATCCGCCCCGGAGTCCGCCGCTACTTCCGCCTCCCCATCCGCCGCCGCGACCTGCTGGAGCAGGAGCTGGAGGACGAGATCGGGGCCCACCTGGAGATGCGCGTGGAGCAGCTCGTCCGCCGCGGGGTGCCGCCCGGGGAAGCCCGGCGCGAGGCGCTCCGGCGCTTCGGCTCGGTGGACGACGCGCGCCGCGAGCTGTTCCAGGCCGTACGCGAACGCGAAACGAGGATGCACATGCGCGAGTGGCTGGACGACCTGCGGCAGGACCTGGTGTTCGCCGCGCGGGGGATGCTCACGAACCGCGGCTTCACGGCGGCCGTGGTGCTCACGCTGGCGCTGGGGATCGGCGCCAGCAGCGCCATGTTCACGGTGGTGGACGCGGTGCTGCTGCGCCCGTTCGGGTTCGCCGAGCCGGAGCGGCTGGCCGTGCTCGCGGAGGTCACCCCCGAGGGTGAGCCGCACAACCCCGTATCGTCCGCGAACTTCTTCGACTGGCGCGAGCAGGGGAGGTCCTTCCAGGGGCTGGCCGCGTGGACGGACCGGCAGCTCATCCTCACCGGCGGCGGCGAGGCCGAGGAGATCCCCACGCGGCTGACCACGGGCAACTACTTCGCGACGCTGGGCGCGCGCCCCTTCCTCGGCCGCGCCTACACGGAGGCCGACGAGCCGGACTACGCCGTGGTGCTGAGCCACCGGCTCTGGCAGCGGCGCTTCGGGGGCGATCCCGCGGTGGTGGGCCGCACCGTCACCCTGAACGACGAACCGTACACGGTACTCGGCGTAATGTCGCCCGACTTCCCATCCATCGGGGAGAAGCCGGAGATGTGGGTGCCGACGCAGCTCGACCCGGAGTGGCGCGGCCGCTATCTACAGGTGGTGGGCCGGCTGCGGCCCGGAGCCACGCTGGAAGGCGCGCGCAGGGAGATGGAGACGGTCGGCCGGCGCCTCGCCGCGGAGTACCCGGCCTTCAACAAGGACTGGGGGGTGAGCGTCCTCTCGCTCGAGGACGCGGTCGCCGGCGACGTGCAGCCGGCGCTGCTGGTGCTGCTGGGCGCCGTGGGCTTCCTCCTGCTCATCGCCTGCGCCAACGTCGCCAACCTGCTGCTGGGCCGCGCGGCGTCCCGCCGCCGGGAGGTGGCGGTGCGGCGGGCGCTCGGCGCCACCCGCGGCCGGCTGGTCCGTCAGCTGCTGACCGAGAGCCTGGTGCTGGCGGCGCTCGCCGGTGCGCTGGGCCTGCTCGTCGCGGCGGTGGGGACGCGGCTGCTGGTGCTGCGCCTCCCGGCCGGGCTGGCGCTCCCCCGCATGGACGAGGTCGGGGTGGACCTGCGCATCGTGGCGATCACGGCCGGTGTGTCGCTGCTCACCGGCGTCCTCTTCGGCCTGGCACCGGCACTCTTCGGCTCGTCGGTGGGCCCCGCCGAGACGCTGCGCGACGCGTCGCGCGG
>DATABU010000823.1:0-2574 GCA_036259415.1 Longimicrobiaceae bacterium | reverse complement strand
GGCGTACGCGGCGCCACGTAGCGCTCCTCCGCCGTGTACTCCGGCGCCGGCAGCGCCCCGCGGTCCAGCTTGCCGTTGGGAGTCACGGGAAGCCGGTCGAGATTGACGAAGGCGGCCGGGACCATGTACTCCGGCAGGCTGCGCCGCAGGTGCTCGCGCATCCCGTCCGCATCCGCCCCGCCCACCACGTAGGCCACCAGCCGCGTCTCCCCCGGCGCGTCCTCGCGCGCGACCACCACGCAGTCGCCCACGCCGGGATGCCGGCGCAGGGTCGCCTCGATCTCGCCCGGCTCGATGCGCAGGCCGCGCACCTTCACCTGGTCGTCCAGGCGGCCCAGGTACTCCAGCTCCCCGCTCGCCCGCCAGCGCGCACGGTCCCCCGTCCGGTAGAGCCTCGCGCCCGGCTCACCGGAGAACGGGTCCGGGACGAAGCGCTCCCCCGTCAGCTCCGGCCGCCCCAGGTAGCCCCACGCCACCCCCGCCCCGCCAAGGTGCAGCTCGCCGGGCACGCCGATCGGGGCCGGTCTCCCCCGCGGGTCCAGCACGTACGCCCGCGAGCCCGGCGCCGGCCTGCCGATCGGGGGCTCCGCCGGCCCGGCCCGGCAGGCGTGCAGCGTCGCGAAGACCGTCGTCTCCGTGGGCCCGTACAGGTTGAACATGCGACGCCCCGCGGACCAGCGGGCCACCAGCTCCCCGGAGCAGCGCTCGCCGCCGGCGCTCACCACGCGCAGCGCGGGGAGGTCCGCCGCGGGGAGCGAGCCGAGGAGCACGGGGGTGCTCACCCACACGTCGACGCGGCGCTCCCGCAGCCGCCGCTCCAGCGCCTCCGGCGAGAGCACCGTGTCGCGGTCGGCCAGGTGGAGCGTGGCCCCGCAGACCAGGGGGAGGAAGATCTCCAGCACCGAGGCGTCGAAGGAGAGCGAGGCGGTGCCCAGCAGGTTGCTCCCCTCCTCGACCCCGAGTGCGCGGGCCGCGGAGGCCAGGCGGCCGGCCGCGGCCCCGTGCGGGACCATGACCCCCTTGGGCCGTCCCGTGGAGCCGGAGGTGTAGATGACGTACGCCAGGCTCTCCGGGACCGCCGCACACTCCAGGCGCTCCGCGCTCTCCCTCGCGGGCTCCGCCCGCAGCGCGTCGACGCTCAGCACCTCGACGCCCGTCCCCACCGGCAGCCGCGCCCGCACGCGCTCGTGCGTCAGCAGCACCGTCACCCCGGCGTCCGCCAGCACGTACGCCAGCCTCTCCGCGGGATGGCCGGGGTCGAGCGGCACGTACGCACCGCCGGCCTTGAGCACGCCCAGGACCGAGGCGACCATGTCCACGCCCCGCCCCAGGCACACGCCCACCCGGGCTCCCGGGCCCACGCCCCGGCGCCGGAGCGAGCGCGCGAGCTGGTCGGCGCGCGCGTCGAGCTCCGCGTAGGTGAGCGACTCCTCCTCGAAGACCAGCGCAACGGCATCCGGAGTTCGTCTCGCCTGCCTCTCGAAGAGCTGGTGGATGCACCACTCCGCCGGGGGCTCGGCCTCCGTGCGGCTCCACTCCTCCAGGAGCTGGCGCCGCTCCGCCTCTCCCAGCAGCTCCAGCTCCGACAGCGGCAGGTCAGCGTCGGCGGCGACCTGCTCCAGCACGGCGAGGTAGTGCGCCGCCATGCGCTCGATGGTCGCGGCCTCCCACAGCTCGCTGCGGTGTTCCAGTCCTCCCCGGACCTCCTCCCCCACCTCAACCAGGCTCAGCGTCAGGTCGAACTTCGCCGCCGACCCGCCCGTCCCCAGCGCTTCCACCCCTGCCCCGCCCAGGCGCAGCTCCCCCTGCTCGTTGTTCTGCAGCACGAACATCACCTGGAAGAGCGGCGTGTGCGCCAGGCTGCGCTCCACCCCCAGCTCCTCCACCAGCTTCTCGAACGGCAGCTCCTGGTGCCGGTATGCGCCGAGGGTGGTCGCCCGCACCTGCTGGAGCAGCTCGCGGAAGGTGGACGCGCCGGAGAGGTCCGCGCGCAGTACGAGGGTGTTGACGAAGAAGCCGATCAGCCCTTCCGTCTCCAGCCGGTCCCGCCCCGCGATCGGCGTCCCGACCAGTACGTCGTCCTGCGCCGCGTACCGCGCCAGCAGGAGCTGCCAGGCCGCCAGCAGCGTCATGAACGGCGTCGCCCCCTCGTGCCGCGACAGTGCGTGGAGCGCCGCGGAGGTCTCCTTCCCGATCGTGAGGCCGTGGTACGCCCCGGCGTCGCCCGGCGCCGCGGGCCGGGGGCGGTCCGTCGGGAGCTCCAGCAGCCCGGGGGCCCCGGCCAGGCGCTCGCGCCAGTAGCCGATCTCCGTCGCCAGCAGCTCGCCCGAGAGCCGCTCCCGCTGCCAGAGCGCGTAGTCCGCGTACTGCACCGGCAGCTCCGGCAGCCGCGCCTCCTCCCCCTGCGAGTATGCCTGGTAGAGCGTGGAGACCTCGCGGACGAGGATCCCCATGCTCCACCCGTCCGAGACGATGTGGTGCATCGTGAAGAGCACCCCCGCCTCGTCCGCGTCCAGCCGCACCGCGGCGACGCGGAGCAGGGGTCCGGCGGCCAGGTCGAACGGCCGCCGGGCC
>DATABU010000822.1:0-4620 GCA_036259415.1 Longimicrobiaceae bacterium | reverse complement strand
CCGACACGGCCGCCGCCCGGCCCGGTGACCGCCCCTCAGCCGGGGAGCCCGGTCCGAAGCCGTACGCGCAGGTGGTCACCCCGCGCGCGCAGACGCGCCGGGGGCTGTTCACCACCCACCGCGTGGGGAGCCGGCTGCTCTACGAGATCCCCGCCGCGGAGCTGGGGAAGGAGATGCTCCTGGTCTCGCAGATCGCCCGCAACGCGCCGGGGCTGGGGTACGGCGGGCAGGGGGTCGCCAACCACGTGCTGCGCTGGGAGCGGCGGGAGAACCGGGTGCTGCTGCGGAGCGTCTCCTACGACGTGGTGGCGGACACCGCGCTCCCCATCGCCCGGGCGGTGGCGGCCGCCAGCTACGAGCCGGTGGTGGCGGTGTTCAACGTGGAGGCGTGGAGCCCGGACAGCGCCGCGGTGGTCGACGTGACCCGGCTGTTCACCACCAGCTCCCCGGAGTTCGGGGTGGGGAGCTCCATCCGGGGCTCGCTGGACCCCGCCCGCAGCTTCGTGGAGCGGGTGGCGACCTTCCCGGACAACGTGGAGGTGGAGGCCACGCACACCTACGCCGTGACCCCGCCCACGCCGCCGGGGACGCCGGAGGAGCTCCGCCCGGGGCCGCGCACGGCCAGCATCGTCATGCACTGGAGCATGGTGCGCCTCCCCGAGCGGCCCATGATGCCGCGCCTGGCGGACTCGCGGGTGGGCTTCTTCGCGGTGAGCCGGCACGACTTCGGGACGGAGGAGCACCGCGCCGCCCGCCGGACCTACATCTCCCGCTGGCGCCTGGAGAAGCGCGACCCGTCGGCGGAGGTCTCGGAGCCGGTGCGGCCCATCGTCTTCTACGTGGACCCGGCGACGCCCGCGCAGTGGGTGCCATACGTGAAGCAGGGGATCGAGGACTGGCGGGAGGCGTTCGAGGCGGCGGGCTTCCGCGACGCCATCGTGGCGCGCGAGGCGCCCTCCCCCGCCGAGGACCCGGACTGGTCGGCGGAGGACGCGCGCCATTCGGTGATCCGCTGGCTCCCCTCTGCCATCGAGAACGCGTACGGCCCGCGCGTGGTGGACCCCCGCACCGGGGAGATCCTGGAGGCGGACGTGCGGATCTACCACAACATCCTCAACATCCTGCGCAGCCAGTACTTCGGGCAGGTGGCGCCGCTGGACGCGCGGGCCCGCACCCTCCCCTTCCCCGACTCGCTGATGGGGCGGCTGCTGCGCTACGTGGTGGCGCACGAGGTGGGGCACAGCCTGGGCTTCCCGCACAACATGAAGGCCAGCGCAACCTACCCGGTGGACAGCCTGCGCAGCGTGGACTTCCTGCGGCGCATGGGGCACACGCCCACGCTGATGGACTACTCGCGCTTCAACTACGTGGCGCAGCCGGAGGACCGGGTGCCGCCGGAGCTGCTGGTGCCGGTGATCGGCCCGTACGACCGGTTCGCCACGGCGTGGGGCTACCGCCCCGTCCCCGGCGCGCGCACCCCGGAGGAGGAGCGCCCCACGCTGGACGCCTGGGCGCGCGAGCAGGACCGCAGGCCGTACCTGCGCTACAACACCCCCGGGAGCGCGGGCGCCGACGCCGGCGACCACACCGAGGCGGTGGGCGACGCGGACCCGGTGCGCGCCACCCGCCTGGGGCTCCGCAACGTCCGCCGCACGGTCCCCCTGCTGATCCCCGCGACGGTGAAGGAGGGCGAGGACTTCTCGGACCTGCGCGAGCTGTACACCCGGCTGGTGGACCAGTGGCGCACGGAGCTGTCGCACGTGGCCATCCTGGTGGGCGGGGTGGAGTCGCAGGAGAAGCGCGGCGGACAGGCCGGGGTGCGCTTCACCCCCGTGGCAGCCGCGCGCCAGCGCGAGGCGGTGCGCTTCCTGAACGAGGAGGCGTTCCGCACGCCGCGGTACCTGCTGGACCCCGAGATCCTGCGCCGCATCGAGGTGGAGGGAGCCGTGAGCCGCGTCGGCAACGCGCAGCGCATGCTCCTGCTGCTGCTGCTGAACGACGCCCGCGCGCGTCGCATGACGGAGTTCGAGGCGCTGGCGGAGCGCCCGTCGCAGGTGTACACGCTGGGCGAGATGCTGACCGACCTGCGGCGGGGGATCTGGAGCGAGCTGGAGGGGGGGAGCGTGTCGGTGGACCCCTTCCGCCGCAGCCTGCAGCGCACCTGGCTGGCCGAGGTGGAGGCGCGGGTGGCTCCCCCCGCCCGCCCCGCCGGATCCAGCCCGCTCGCCGCCGTCCCCACCGAGGCCCCCGCGCTGCTGCGCGGCGAGCTGCGGGCCCTGGACGCGCAGATCCGCGCCGCCCTCCCCCGCGCCGCGGACCGCGCCACCCGCCTGCACCTGGAGGCGGCCCGCGACGGGATCGCCCGGGTGCTGGAGCCGAAGTAGGCGGCCCGGAGGCCCCCACCCTCTGTTTTGCGGTTCGCAGTTCCGCAGTATCCCCCAAGATCGGTTCGGGGGGAGACTCGCCGGCAGTTGGGCGAGGCTCACCCCGGCGGAGGGAGACCCACAGCAGTTCCGTGGGGCTCCCGCAGCCCGCGCAGGAGACGGACGGCCGTATCGTCCGGCTCCGGAGCGGCCCGCCGGACCCTGCCGAAGCTCACCTCACCAGGTCAGCACGATCTTGCCGAACGACTCGTTGGCCTCCATCTGCCGGTGGGCCTCGGCGATCTCGGAGAACGGGTAGACGCGGTCGATCACGGGCCGGATCTTCCCGGAGGAGAGCAGCGGCAGCACGGTGTTGGAGAACTCCCGCGCCAGCGCGATCTTCTCCTCCAGCGGCCGGGTGCGCAGCACGGTCCCCACGATGCGGATACGCCGGCGCAGCACCAGCCCCAGGTCCAGCTCCACCCTGCTCCCCGCCACCGTCCCCACCACCACCACCCGCCCCCCCTGCGCCAGCCCGCGCAGCGACGCCTCCAGGATCGGGCCGCCCACCAGGTCGAGCACGGCGTTCACCCCGCTCCCGTAGGTGGCGTTCTCCAGCGCCGCGGCCAGGTCCTCCTTCGCGATGTCGATCCCAACGTCCATCCCCAGCTCCTCGGCGCGGCGCAGCTTCTCGGGGCTGCGCGAGGTGCCGATCACGGTGGCCCCGGCCGCGTGGGCCAGCTGCACGGCGGCGGTCCCGACGCCGCTCCCCACGGCGTGCACCAGCACCCGCTCGCCCACCTCCAGCTCCAGCCGGCGGAAGAGGGCGTCGTAGGCGGTGAGGAACGCCTCGGGGATGGCGGCCCCCTCCTCGTACGAGAGCCCCTGCGGGATGCGCATGGCCTCGCGCTCGTGCACGGTCACGTACTCGGCGTAGCCCCCGCCGCCCACGATCCCCATCACCCGGCTCCCCACCGCCCAGAGCCCGGCGCCCTCGCCCATGGCGTCCACCTCGCCGGCGTACTCCAGGCCGGGGACGTCCTGCGGGGCGCCCGGGGGCGCCGGGTACAGTCCGCGCCGCTGCAGCAGGTCGGCGCGGTTCAGCGCGGAGGCGTGTACCCGCACCCGGACCTCGCCGGGGCCGGGCTGGGGCACCGGGCGCTCGGCCAGCTGCAGCGCCTCGGGCCCGCCGGGGCGGGCGACCACCACGGCGCGCATCAGCGTCGCTCCGCGGGGGCGGCCGCTCCGCCGGCGCGGGCGCGGAGGAAGGACTCGATCCCCCGGACGTGGGCGTCGGCCAGGCGGTCCAGGAAGGCGGGGTCGCGGAGCGCGACCTCCTGCTCGGGGATCAGCATGAACAGCGACTCGGTCAGCGCGGAGGGCATCCAGGTGGGGCGCGCCAGCGCCAGGTTGGACTGCCGCGCCCCCAGGTCGGGGATGCGGGTGACGCCCACGATCTCCCGGTCCAGCTCCCGCGCCAGCGCGGCGGAGAAGGGCTGGAAGTAGTAGACGCTGGTCCCCTGGTTGCGGAAGGGGTTCACCCCCTCGCCGAAGGCGTTGTTGTGCACCGACACCAGCAGGTGCGCGTCGGCGCGCACGGCGGCCGCGGTGCGGGGGGCCAGCTCCAGGGGGACGTTCGCCTCGCGGGTGAGCAGCACCTCCGCGCCGCGGGCCCGCAGCCGCTCCGCCAGCCGCGTGCCGATGGCGAGGTTCGCCTCGGCCTCGGTGAGGCCGGTGGGGCCGGTGGCGCCGGCCGGCGGGTGCCCGGGGTCGACGGCGACGCGGATCCCGCGCAGGGGCTGCTCCGGGTCGATGCGGGGCGGGCGGCGGACGCGCAGCACCAGCGTGCCGTCCGGCTCGTAGAACGCCTTGTAGCCCCAGACCGGGCGGGCCAGGGCGATCTCCGCCTCGGCGCGCCGCGGGGTCCCCGCGCGCCAGGCGATCCCCGCCAGGAGCGAGTCGCCGCGCGGCGCCGCCCCCGCCGGCGCGGACCGGCCGTACAGCGTCAGGGCGATTCGGCTCCCCTCCGCCTGCACCAGGAAGGGCGCGTGCCCCGCGGCGAAGCGCAGGTCCACCCACTCCGCCGCCGGGCGGACCTCCACCCGCGCCGGCGGCGCGGCGCCGACGCCGGCCGCGGCGGTGTCCCCCAGCGTGAGCCGGTCCGCGGCGATCCACGCCGAGGTGGCGCTGTCGAGCTGCACCCGGTACTGGTCGCCCCGGCGCTCCACCACGCGGACGCGCGCGCCGCGGGGGAGGA
>DATABU010000821.1:0-2622 GCA_036259415.1 Longimicrobiaceae bacterium | reverse complement strand
ACACTGGCCGCGGCGGGCTGCGCGGCCCAGGGCCTCGCCGCGCAGCAGGCCGCCGCCGACTCGCTGGGCCGGGAGCTCGGCGCCGTGGCGGACAGCCTGCTCGTCCGGACCGGGATCGCGGGCGCGGCGGTCGCGGTGGTGCGCGGCGGCGAGCTGGTCCACGTGTCCGGGCACGGAGACGCGGACCGGTTCGCGCGGCTCCCGGTCACCTCCGCCACGGTCTTCAATGCCGGCTCCATCGCGAAGTCCGTCACGGCCTGGGGGGTGATGCGGCTGGTGGAAGCCGGCAGGCTCGACCTGGATGCCCCGGCCGGGCGGTACCTCACCCGGTGGCGGCTGCCGCCCTCGCCGTGGGGCGACAGCGCCGTGACCATCCGCCGGCTGCTGGGCCACACCGCGGGCATCTCGCACCCCAGCGTGCGGGAGCTCCCCTGGAGGTTCGGCCGGCAGGACGCCGCCGAGGCGCTGACGGGCGACCGCGAGCCGGTCCACCAGGCGGACCCGCCCGGCGAATACCGCTACTCGGGTGGAGGGTACGCGGTCCTCCAGCTGGTGGTCGAGGAGGTGGTCGGACGGCCCTTCGCCGACTACGTGTCCAGCGAGGTGCTGGCCCCGCTGGGGATGCGGAGCTCGACGATGGGCCCGCCGTTCGACCGGCTGGGCCGGGTGGCGCAGCCGTACGACGCCGGACGCCCCGTGACGCTGCACCGCTACGCCGGCGACGCGGCGGCGGGGCTGTACACCACCGCGGAGGACCTGGGCCGCTTCGCCGCGGCGCACGTGCGCGGGCCGAACGGCGAGCCCCCGGGGCGCGGGGTGCTCGCTCCCGCCACCGTGTCGCTCATGCTGGGGGCCAACCAGGCCGCGGCGCCGGCGGGCGGAGCCCGCTACGGGCTCGGCTACAGCATCTTCCCCACGGAGACGGGCGGCGGCCGGGGCTGGTCCATGGGCCACATGGGGCAGAACACCGGGTGGGCCGGGGTGTTCTGGGTGCACCCCCCTACGGGGGACGGCGTCGTGGTGCTCACCAACGACTCCCGCGGGATGGAGCTCCACCGGCGGGTGCTCTGCCGGTGGGCCGAGCGCGTCGCGCGCCCCTGGCGCGGCCCCCTCTGCGAGGGCGAGCCGGCCCGCGTAGCCGGCGCCGCCGCCCCGGGCGGATCGCGGGCGGGCCGCGATTCCGCGGCGGCCGTCTTCGCCGACTCGCTGCTTCGCGCGTACTTCCCGGCCGACGGGCCGGGGATCGCAGTCGGGGTGGCGCGCGACGGCCGGGAGGTCTTCTCCCGGCAGTATGGCCTCGCCGATCTCGCGACCCGCCGCCCGATCGACGCGGCGACCCCGTTCTACCTGGCCTCGGTCTCGAAGCCGCTCACCGCGCTCGCGGTGCAGCTCCTGGTCCGGGACGGCCGCCTCCGCTACGACGACAGCGTCGCGCGCCTGCTCCCCGAGCTCGCGGGGATCGATCCGCGCATCACGGTCCACCACCTGCTGGCGCACACGTCGGGGCTGCGCGACTACTACGAGCACGTCGACTTCTCGTCGTTCCGCGGGCTCTCCGACAGCTCCGTCCTGGCCCTGGTGCGTGCCCACCCGGAGGTCCGGTTCGCGCCCGGGAGCCGGTTCGACTACACGAACACCGAGTACGCGCTCCTGAGCCGCATCGTCGCGCGGCGCTCCGGGCGGCCCCTCTCGGAGTTCCTCGCCCGGCGGGTCTTCGAGCCGCTGGGGATGGGCGGGACGCTCGTGTACGACGACACCACCCGCGACATCTCCCGGCGCGCCCGGGGATACTCGCGGCACGGGCGCCGCTTCCTCCTCGCCGACCAGGACGTCCTCGAGCTCCCCGACGGCTCCAGGATGTCGTTCGCCATCACCGCCACCGGGGCGGGCGGCGTGTTCTCCACGGTGGGAGACCTGCTCCGGCTGGACGCCGCGCTCTCCGGGACGGACCTGCTCGGCGCCTCCGAGCAGGAGACGGCGTTCAGGGTGCACGCCCGCCCGGAGGACCAGTACGGGATCCCGCGGGTGGAGGGGGCCGGGTACGGCTGGTTCGTCAGCGAGCGGTACGGGACGCGCGTGCTCTGGCACGACGGCAGCCACGGGGGCCGGCGCGGCATCTGGGTCCGCGTCCCCGCGCACGGCCTCGGCATCGTCATGCTCTCCAACGACGGCCAGACCGACCTGGTGAACCTCGCCACGACCCTGGCGGACCGGTTCGTGGGAGACGCGCCCCCCCCGCCCTGAGAGGCGGGGCAGGTCAGCGGCGGCCGGTCCGGGGCGCGTGGAGGGGCTCGAAGCGGAAGAGGTTCGGGCTGCGCGGGTCCACCGTCATCAGGAGCGCGTGCAGGTCGGGGCTGCCGAAGGTCTCCGCGCGGGTGACGTTGGTCAGCCGCTCCCCGCTGTCGGGGTCCACGAGCGGCTGGTCCACCCGGAAGAAGTGGGTGTCGCCGTGGACCAGCGCCACCGGCCCGCCGAACTCGCGCGCGAGGCGGCCCAGCTCCCGGGTCAGCTCCGCTTAGCCGCTCGGTCGGGACGCCGCACGCGCGGCCGGCCGGGTCCGCTCCAGCTCCGGGTTGGCCTGCATGAAGACCGCGATCCCTCGGCTCCGGTCCCGGCGGGCGG
>DATABU010000820.1:0-2559 GCA_036259415.1 Longimicrobiaceae bacterium | reverse complement strand
GCCGCTCCGCGGCCAGGCGCGACAGGTCGGCCAGCTCCAGCCGTGCCGCGCCCGCGGGGTGCACCACCTGGAAGGGCACTCCCTCGGTCTCGCCGAACGTGGTGCGCAGCGCCTCGTGCCTGCGCACCACCTCGCCGAGCGTGCGCTCCAGCACGCGCGGGTCCACCGGCCCGCGAAGCCGCAGCGCAGACGGCATGTGGTAGGCGGTGCTCCCCGGCTCCAGCCGGTCGATGAACCACAGCCGCTCCTGCGCGAAGGACAGCGGCAGCGGCCCCGTGCGCCCGGTCGGCACCACGGGCGGCAGCGCGGGCGCCCCCGTGCGCCGCATCTCCTCCACCCGCCCCGCCAGCTCCGCCACCGTCGGCCCCTCGAAGAGCGCCCGCAGCGGCACCTCCACCCCGAACACCTGACGCACCCTCGAGATCACGCGCGTGGCCAGCAGCGAGTGCCCGCCCAGCTCGAAGAAGCTCTCCGTCACTCCCACCCGCTCCAGGCGCAGCGTCTCCGCCCAGATCTCCGCCAGCACCTCCTCGGTCGGCGTCCGAGGAGCCACGTAGCGCCCCTCCGCCGGGGCGAAGTCCGGCGCCGACAGCGCCTTGCGGTCGACCTTCCCGTTCGGCGTAAGGGGGAGCGCGTCCAGCCGCACGAAGGCCGCGGGCACCATGTACGCCGGCAGCGTCTGGCCCAGGTGCGCGCGCAGCACGTCCGCGCCGGCCGACTCGTCCGCCACGACGTACGCCACCAGGCGCGTGTCGCCCGGCACGTCCTCGCGGACGACGACTACGGCCTCGCGCACTGCGGGGTGCTCGCGCAGACGCGCCTCGATCTCGCCCGGCTCGATGCGGAAGCCGCGCACCTTCACCTGGTGGTCGATGCGGCCCAGGAACTCCAGCACCCCGTCCGCCCCCCAGCGCGCCCGGTCTCCCGTGCGGTACGTCCGCGCCCCGGCCTCTCCCGCGAACGGGTCCGGCACGAACCTGTCCGCCGTCAGCTCCACTCGCCCTAGGTAGCCCCGCGCCACCGCCGCTCCGCCGATGCACAGCTCGCCGGGCACGCCCACGGGCGCCGGCTCCCCCGCCCGGTCCAGTACGTACAGCCGCACATTCCCCAGCGGCCGCCCCAGCAGGTGCCGCCCAGCCGCTTCCCCGCCGGTGATCAGGTGCGCGGCGCAGATGATGGTCCCCTCCGTGGGGCCATAGAGGACCCGCACCTCCGCGCCGGGGAACGCCTCCCGCATGGCACCCGGCAGCTCCGGCGGCACGGCGTCGCCCCCTACGAACGCACGTCGCAGACCCGGCAGCGTGCCGCGCGCGGCGGAGACCTCGTTCACCACCTGCCGCATCAGTGCGGGAACCGCGTGCAGCACCGTGGCGCCCTCGATCTCCTGCACCAGCGCCGCTACGTCCATCACTCGCTCACGCGGCACCACCCGCACGCTTCCACCCGAGAGCAGCGGTAGGAGCGCCTCGAAGAGCCAGATGTCGAAGGCGAAGCTCGCCAGCGACGGCATCACGTCGCCCGGCTCGAGGCCGAACGCGTCGCGCGCGGTGAGCAGCGTGCTCGCCAGCGACGCATGCGTGACGGCGACGCCCCTGGGGGTGCCGGTGGAGCCCGACGTGTAGATGACGTAGGCCAGCTGGCCGGCAGAAGGCGAGTGCCAGCGCGCGCCCTCCTCCGCGGCATCCTCGTGCTCCCCCTCTGCGCCGTCCAGCCACAGCGTCTCGCCCGCGAATCCCGCCAGCCTGCTCCCCGCCGCGCCGTCGGTCAGCAGCAGCCGCGCGCCGGAGTCCTCCAGCATGAAGGCCAGCCGCTCGGCCGGGTACTGCGGGTCCAGCGGGACGAACGCGCTGCCGGCCTTGAGGATGCCGAGCACGGCGGCCACCATCTCCGCCGAACGCTCCACGCACAGGCCCACCGGCGCCTCCGGCCGCACGCCGCGCCCGCGGAGCGCCCGGGCCAGGACGTCCGAGCGCCGCTCCAGCTCCGCGTAGGTGAGGACGGCGCTCCCGCACGCCACCGCGACGGCATCCGGGGTGCGCTCCGCCTGTGCTGCGACCAGCTCGTGGATGCAGGCACCCGTGGGATACTCCGCGTCCGTGCGGTTCCACTCCTCCACGACCTGCCGGCGCTCCGCCTCCGGCAGCACGTCGATGCTCCCTATCGCCCGTCCGGGAGAGACCTCCAGCGCCTCGACCAGCCGCTCCAGCGCCGTGTGCATCATCCGGCACACCCGCTCCGCCTCCGCCGGGGCCGCCACCTGCGCCGCCAGCGAGAACTCCTCCCCGCGGTCGTCCACCGCGAGCGCCACGGGGTAGTTCGTCCGCTCCTGTGCGCGAATGCCCCGCACGCCCTCCCCCGGCTGCCCCGCCTCCTGCGAACGCCTCGTCCCGCCGCCGTAGCGGTAGTTCAGCAGCGAGGTGAACAGCGGCGCGGGTGCCGCCACGCCGCTGCAGCGCTGCGCCAGCGCCAGGGAGGCGTGCTCGTGCCGCAGCAGGTCCGCCAGCAGGGCGTGCGTGCGCCGCACCGCCGCCTCGACCCCCTCCTCTGCCACCCCGATCC
>DATABU010000819.1:0-15399 GCA_036259415.1 Longimicrobiaceae bacterium | reverse complement strand
GATGGTGGCGGCCACCTCCGCCGCCACCCGGGCGTTGCCGCGCAGCAGCGCGACGTTGGCCTCCAGCGACCTCCCCCCGGTCTCCTCCGCGACGGCGCGCAGCAGGAACGGCGTCACCTCCTTGCCGCGGACCCCCCGCTCTTCCGCGCGCCGGAGCGCCCGCCCGATGGCCGCGTCCACCTCCGCGCCGGGGAGCGCGTGCTCCGCGGGGGGCGGGACGCAGAGGAGGAGCGCCCCCGGGAGGCCCAGCGCCCGGTGCGCCCGCCAGAGCTCCGCAACCGCGGCGGCGCCCTCCGCGCGCACGTCCACTCCGAGCCCGCTCTCCGCGGAGTAGAAGGCGGGGAGCTCGGCGGTGCGCCACCCCACCACCAGCACGCCCGCCGTCTCCAGCGCCTCGCGCGTGGCGGGGAGGTCCAGGATGGCCTTGGCTCCCGCGCACACCACCACCAGCGGCGTGCGCCCCAGCTCCGCCAGGTCCGCCGACACGTCGCGCCCGTCTCCGCGGTGCACCCCGCCGATCCCGCCGGTGGCGAACACCTGCACCCCCGCCGCCCGCGCCAGCCACATCGTCGCCGCGACGGTGGTGGCGCCGTCCGCCCCGCGCGCCAGCGCGACCGGCAGGTCGCGCGTGGAGAGCTTCAGCACCCCCTCCGCCGTCGCCATGCGCTCCACCTCCGCCGCGGAGAGCCCCACCCTCGGCACGCCGCCGAGCACCCCCACGGTGGCCGGCGTGGCGCCTCCGCCGCGCACCTCCGCCTCCAGCGCCAGCCCCACCTCCAGGTTGCGCGGCCGCGGCAGCCCGTGCGCCAGGACGGTGGACTCCAGCGCGACGACGGGACGCCCCCCGTCGAGCGCGGCACGGACTTCGGGCGACAGCTGGAGCATGGGCCTCCGGGAGCAGGTGCGGTGAACGAGGAGCGGGGGTAAGTTACGGAACGGAGGGCACCCGCACAGGCCCCCCACCCCCGGCCCCTCCCCCGCGAGCGAGGGAGGGGTGACCCGTTCGGCCGCTGCAGTTCCATAGTTCCTGACATCAGAACGGAGGGAGACCCGCCGGCCGTTTGGCGAGGCTCACTCCGGCGAGGGGAGACAGCCAGCAGTACCGGCTGGCTCACCTCGCCCGCGCAGGAGACCCGCGGGGCAGTTTCCGCGGGGCTCCGGAGCGGCCCCAGCGCACCCACCCGGAGCACGATGGAACCCGAAGCGACAAGGCACCTGGGCGACATGGACCCGGAGGAGTTCCGCCGCCACGCGCACGACGTGGTGGACTGGATCGCCGACTACTTCCGCGACGTGGAGAAGTACCCGGTGCTCGCCCGGGTCCAGCCCGGCGAGACCGCCGCGAAGCTCCCCGCCGAAGCCCCCGAGCAGGGCGACGACATGGCGGCGATCCTCCGCGACTTCGACGACACGATCGTCCCCGGGATCACCCACTGGAACCACCCGGACTTCTTCGCCTACTTCGCCATCACCGGCTCCGCCCCCGGCGTGCTGGGCGAGATGCTGGCCGCGGCGCTGAACGTCAACGCCATGCTCTGGCGCACCGGCCCCTCACCCACGGAGCTGGAGGAGCGCTCGCTGGACTGGCTCCGGCAGATGATGGGCCTCCCGGCGGAGCTCCGCGGGCACGTCCAGGACACCGCCTCCATCTCCACGCTGACCGCGGTCGCCGCGGCCCGCGAGGAGGCGGGGCTGGCGATCCGCGAGGAGGGGATGAGCGGCCGCGACCTCCCGCGGCTCCGGCTGTACTGTTCGGAGGAGGCCCACTCCTCGGTGGAGAAGGCCGGCATCACGCTGGGGATCGGCCGCGCCGGGACCCGCCGCATCCCCACGGACGCGGAGTTCCGCCTGGACCCGGCCGCGCTGGAGGCCGCCGTCCGCGAGGACCTGGCGGCGGGGTGGAGGCCGTTCTGCGTGGTGGCGACGGTGGGGACCACCTCCACCACCAGCATCGACCCCGTCCCCGCCATCGCCGACGTCGCGGAGCGGCACGGTCTCTGGCTGCACGTGGACGCCGCGTACGCCGGCGCGGCCGCCGTCGCCCCCGAGATGCGCTGGATCCTGGAAGGGGCCGGGCGGGCCGACTCGCTGGTGGTGAACCCTCACAAGTGGCTCTTCGTCCCCGTGGACTGCTCCGCCCTCTTCGTGCGGCGGCCGGAGCGGGTGGCGCACGCCTTCTCCATCCTCCCCGAGTACCTGGTCACCCCGGAGGGGGGCGCGGCCACCAACCTGATGGACCTGGGCCCGGCGCTGGGCCGCCGCTTCCGCGCGCTGAAGCTGTGGATGACGCTGCGCTACTTCGGCCGCGAGGGGATCGCCGCCCGCATCCGCGAGCACTGCCGGCTGGCGCGCGGGCTCGCGGGGTGGGTGGACGGCGCGCCCGGGTGGGAGCGGCTGGCGCCCGTCCCCTTCAGCGTCGTGGTCTTCCGCTACCGGCCGGACGGCATGTCCGACGCCGAGGCGGACCGCCTGAACGAGCGCATCCTGGAGCGCGTCAACGCCGGCGGCGAGGCGTTCCTCTCGCACACCCGCGTCCGCGGGGCCTACGCGCTGCGCCTGGCCGTCGGGAACCTCCGCACCACCGAGCGCCACGTGCGCCGCGCATGGGACCTGCTGCAGGAGGCGTCGGGAAACACGTGACGCGGAGGGCGCGCCGGGTTGACCCGCTCCGGCGCGCTCCCGCATCTTCCCTGCGGCCCCACACCCCCTTCCGCCGTACCCCTTCTCTCCGTCCTCCGTCCATCCCGTGCACCACTCCGCCCCTGACTTCCAGGAGCTCTTCGCGCGCGAGCGTCTGCTCGTCATGGAGGAGCGGCACCGCCAGGCCATCGCCAAGCGGTGGTGGATCGCCTTTCTCTCCGTGGCGCTGGCCGTGCTGGGGAAGTGGACGGACACCTTCACCATCTCCTACGCGCTCGCCTTCTCGCTGGCCGCCGCCGACCTGGCCGCCAACGGGGCCGCGCTCTGGCTGCACCGCGCGGGGCGCTTCGCCCCCTGGCAGTTCTGGACCGTGGCCGGCGTCGACACGCTGATCCTGGCCGGCGTGGTGGCGGGGCTGGGGCGCGAGGGGTACGTGGTCCTCCCGGTGCTGATCTTCGCCGTGGGCGGGTACGCCCTGGGGATGCCGCGGGCCGCCCGCGCCCAGCTCGCGCTGGCGGCGCTGGTGTACCCGGCGGCCCGGGCCTGGGGGCTCGCCCGCGCGGGAGTGCCGGACCCGGCGGGGCTGGTCGCGGTGGAGTGGCTCTTCCTGGTGGGGACCGGCTGGCTCTCCACCGTGGGGCCCATCGCCTACACGCGGCGGCTGCGGCGGGCGCGGGCGGTCATGGCGCGCATGGAGCAGGGCGACTTCACCGTCCACCTCCCCAGCCGCACGCTGGACGACATCGGCTTCCTGTCGGTGAGCGCCAACAGCATGGGGCGGACGGTGGGCGGGATGGTGCGGGAGATCCAGGCGCAGGCGGGCTCGCTCGCCTCGGTGGCGGCGGACACCGCGGCCACCGCCCAGGAGGTGCTCGCCGCCGCTGAGACCATCGGCGCCGCCACCGGCGACATGGCGGGGGAGGCGCGCCGGCAGCTCGCGCTGGTGGCGGGGGGCGCCGGGGCGGCCGAGGAAGTCGCCGCGGAGAGCCGCGCGCTGAGCCGCAGCGCGTCGGGCTCGGCGGAGGACGCCCGCCGCCTGACCGGGCAGGCGCGCGAGCACGCCGGGCGCGCCGGGGCCGCCTCCTCGCTGCTGGAGGAGATCGAGGCGGACTTCCGCGGCAGCGCGCAGGCGGCCGGGGCGCTGCAGGACGCGGGGGAGAGCGTGAGCGGGTTCGTGGTCGCCATCCAGGAGATCGCCCGCCAGACCAACCTCCTGGCGCTGAACGCCTCCATCGAGGCGGCCCGGGCGGGCGAGCAGGGGCGCGGCTTCGCGGTGGTGGCCGAGGAAGTGCGCAGGCTGGCGGCCCAGGCCGACGCGTCCGCCGCCGAGATCTCCGGCACGGTGGCGGAGATCCGCGCCGCCATCGCGGAGGTGCGCGGTCGGATCGGCGCGGGGACGGCGCGCCTGGCGGGAGTGGGCGAGGTGGCGGACGGAGGGCGGCAGGCGCTCTCCAGCATCGTCGCGGGGCTGGGGAGCACCACGGAGTTCGTGGAGCGGCTGGACGAGGAGCTGAAGCGGCAGGCGGGCGCGATGGACTCGCTCCGGCGGGACATGCTCCGCATCCAGGAGAGCGCCCACGCCTCGCAGGACCGGGCGCGCGACACCGCCGCCGCCACCCGGCAGCAGGCCGCCTCCATGGAGCAGCTCAGCGGCGCGAGCCAGGGCCTCGCGGCCACGGCCGCGTCGCTGCACGCGCTCGCCGGCCGCTTCCGCGTGGAGGGCGGCGCGGACCGGGGAGCGCCGGCGGCTCCACCGCGGGGCGCACCCCCTCGCCTCGCCGTAATGGCCGGATAGAAGCTCAAGTTCCTGGCGCTCCGGCCGAAACTCCCTTATTGTCTCCTTATAATCCCGAAAACATGCCGCGCGCCCGTCCACCACGGACTTTGAAGCCAACTTATGGGACAGAAGCCCGCGCCCTCCGATTTCGGGGGCCCCGACCGCCGCTGGCGGATCCCTCCCGTCCCCGCGCACGTCTCCCATTCGTTCACCGGGGCGCCGCTGCTGGAGGAGCTCTCCGGCCCCCTCGGCTTCGCGCTCTGGCAGACCTTCCGCGACGTGCAGCTCTGGACGCTGTCGCCCCCGCGCGAGCGCGAGCGGCTGTTCGCGCCCGGATCCGCCCGGACCCGCGCCGTGCCCGCGGAGGTGGCCGGGGCGGAGGCCGAGCTGCGCGCGCCGCTGGCGACGCTGCGGGCGATGGTGGACGACGCGGGGGCGGCGACGGAGGAGGAGGTGGGGAAGGCGTGCGCGGCGGTGTCCCGCTGGGCCGAGGCGCGCGGGTCCCTCGCCAGCGCGCTGGCCTTCGCCGAGGCCGCCGCGAGCGCGGCGCCGGCCGACGCGGCGCTCGCCTACGAAGCGGGACGCCTGGCCCGCCGTCTCGCGGAGTACGCGCGGGCGGAGACGTGGCTCCTGCGGGCCGCCGGGCTGGGCAGGAGGAGCGGCGACTGGGAGGCGTACGCGCTGGCGTTCCTGGGCATGGGCAGGCTCCACCAGCAGCGCGGCAGCGTCCCTCGTGCGCGAAAGCACTTCCTCCGCGCGATGCGGGCCTCGCATCGCCACGGACTGCGGGACTTCGAGGGAGAGGCCATGCACAACCTGCTGATGCTGTACACGGAGAGCGGCGACCTCGTGGCAGCGGAGGCATGGGGACGCGAGGCGTACCGGGTGTACGGTCCCGACCACCCGGAGCTTCCCCGGATGGCCCACGACCTCGCGCACGTCTGGAGCCTGCGGGGATTCTTCGGCCGCGCCGAAGCCGTGTTCCGGGCGCTGCTCCCCCACTTCGACCAGCCCGCGGACCGGCTGTTCGTCCTCTCCAACCTGGTGCGCGCCACGGGCGGCGCGGGCAGCCGGGACGGCTACGAGGAGGCGTGGAGCGCCGCGTGGGACCTGGCGGGAGACCCGGGGGCGCTGGACAGCGCCGCCAGGTCGCTCCTCGACATGGCGCGTGGAGCGGCGACGATGGGCGACGGGCGGCGCGCCGCAGAGGCGGCGGTGCGCTGCGTGGAGGTCGCGACCCGGCGAGGCGAGGCCAAGGCCCAGGCCGAAGCGCAGGCCCTCCTGGCGGCGCTCGGCTCCGGCCTCGCAGGCGTAGCCGATCCCGGCGCCGACGCCCCGGCCGACACGCTGGGGGATGCACTGGCCGCCGAGATCGTCGAGTGTCTGAACGCGAGCCCCCGCACGTAGGCTCAGCCGTGCGAGCCGCCCATCGAGGGGTTCCGCGTCGCCTCGCACGCGCTGTCGCAGGGGACTCCGGCGCCCCCGTCCGCGTCGTGCCGGGGCGCCGGCGGAGGGGTGATGGGGTCGGGGGACTCGCACGCGGCCACGAGCAGCAGCGCGCCCAGGGCGAGCCGTAGGATCTTCATGGGAGTATGGTGGTATGTGCTGTGAATTAAACGATCCTTAAGTGACGTTCTCAATATAGCAGGATACGACGGCGGCCGGGAGATGATCGCTCTCCCGGCCGCCGCTCCGCGTCCTTCCCGAGGCCCCTTTCCGCCGGCTACTCCCGCCGTGGGGGCTCCTCTCCCGGCGCGCTCTCCTCCACCGCGTCGTCTCCCAGCCGGCGCCGGACGAACTTCAGCACCTCGATGGCCATGGCGCGCAGGAAGGTGGCCTCCCGCGTGTCCAGCTCCGCGCGCCGGGCGACCTCGCGCAGCGTGCGCATGACCGTCTCCGTCTGGCGGCTCTTGAAGAAGTCCACCGCCCAGAGCGCCCGCTCCACGTCCGCGAAGAGCAGCTCCAGCTGCTCCACCGGGGCCGGCGGCGAGACGTGGCGCGGGTCGCGGAAGGGCTGCATCCGCCCCTCCGCCTCCATCCACAGCTCGTAGGCCATCGTCAGCACCGCCTGCGCCAGGTTCAGCGACGAGTACTCGGGGCTGGTGGGGATGATGACGGTGCGGTGGCAGAGGTCCAGCGCCTCGTTGGAGAGCCCCTTGTCCTCCCGCCCGAAGAGCACCGCCACCGGCCCAGCCGCGCCCCGCACCGCGTCCGCCGCGCGCTCCAGCAGCTCCGGGGCGACCTCGCGCGGGCGGCCCACCGCCCGCTTCGCCCGGCGCGCCCGCGCCGTCATCCCCACCACGTAGGCGCAGTCCGCCAGCGCCTCCTCCAGCGTGTCGAAGATCCGCGTCGCCTGGATGAGGTCCTGCGTGTCGTGGGCGATCCCCTCGATCCGCCACGGGTCCCACTCCGCGGGCGCGACCAGGCGCAGGTTCCGCAGGCCGAAGTTCTTCATCGCCCGGATGGTGCCGGCGACGTTGACCCGGTCCTGTGTCTGCCAGAGGACGACGACGATGCCGTCCAGCGCCGCCCGGCCGTGCGCGCCCGCGCCGTCCGGGACGGAGTCGTTGGTTTCCGTCATGCCTCGCATGGTGTGGGTGCGCGGCGGGGCCGCGCGACGTAGCACGCCCCTCCCCCGCGTGCGGGGAAGGGGCGGGTCGCGGTCGGCGCCTTCACGTACTCCGTGCTTCGTGCTCGTGCCGCCGCTCAGACCGGCGGCACGTCCTCGCGCCGGTCCCGCCGCTCCACGTACTCCGCCGCGGTCCGGGCGCTCAGGCGCCCCAGGAGGATGCGGGCCGCGCGCACGTCGTGGCCCACGTCGATGAGGAGGAGCGTCAGGTCGCCGGCCCCCCAGAGGATCGCCGCCAGCACGATCCCGCGGATCACGTCGAAGGTCAGCGGGAGGAGGGCGCCCGCCCCTTCCAGCGCCACCCCGGCCACGATCTCGGCGGTGAGCGCCACCACCACCACCATCGCCACGATCTTGAAGAGCCGCGCCACGTACTGCAGGGCGACGTACGGCTCCGTGTCCTCGGCGCGGATCGCCCAGGGGTCCCGCCGCGCCTCGATGCCCCGGTCGTCCCCGTCCGCCGGAGCCCTGGGCGCGCCCGCCGGGTCGTCGTACGACGGGGCCGGATGCTCCTCCCACTCCGCCCCCGCGGGGTCCCGCCGCACGGGATCGTTCTCGCGTTCCATCACCGTTCCTCCGCCAATGAGAGATTCCGGACCTCTCCCGCCCCACAGCAACGAACGCGCCCGCGTCAGCCGCGCGGCTCCGGCACGAACAGCTCCGCGTCCGTGACCCCCACCCGGAGGGCCGTCTCGGCCGCCCAGTCCAGACGCGCCACCTGCGCCTCGGTGTGCCCGTCGCTCCCCAGCGTGAAGCGCACCCCCGCCTCGCGCGCCTTGCGCAGCAGCCGGTCGTGGGGGAGGCGGTAGCGGTTGGAGATCTCCAGCGCCACCCCGCTCTCCGCCAGCGCCTCCACGTAGCGGTCCTCGCGGTCCTCCGTCCACCACGCGTCGGTGCCGTCCAGCTCCAGCAGCGCCGGCGGGGTGAGGGTGGAGTGGGCCGCGATCTGCACGGGCATGGTCCGCACCATGTCGCACAGGTTCAGGACCATGACCTCCATCAGCTCCTGCTCGCGCCCGCGCCACGCCTGCGGGAGCCGCTCCCACCAGGGCGAGCCCATGTTCCCGTCGGGGAGCCAGAAGCCGTGGTTGGAGCCGATGCGGTAGTCGAAGCGCCGCATCACCTCGTCGGGGAGGGTCCGCCACAGGTCGTCGCACCAGCAGAACTCGCCGGAGCGGAAGACCGGCGCGCCCTCCAGCGCGTCCAGGTAGCGGCGCACCTCCGCCTCGTCCGCCACGAACATCTCCACGTTGCGCGACGAGACGTGGTCCGCGATCCCGATCTCAACCCCGCGCGCCCGCGCCACCTCCACCACCCGCTCCAGCGTCAGCCTCACGTCCGACATGGTGGTGTGGGCGTGGAGGTCCTGCCGGCCCAGGAGCCCGCCGTCCCCGCCGCGAGCGGTCATCGCTCCGACTTCGCGGCGAGCGCCGGGGCGTTGCGCCCGGCGCGGAAGACGGCCTCGGCCTCCTGCAGCGCCTCCCACCCCGCCTGGCCGCTGGGGCCCAGGCGCCACTTGGGGACCCGGCGCGTGGGCCAGGGCGCCGTGGGGTCGTCCGGCGAGCCGTGGTAGAGCGTCATGGTGGCGCGGACGATGGACCGCGCCGCCTCCTCGCGGGCCTCCCGGTCGATCCGGGCGAGCGACACCACCGCCCGCAGCGACCCCCGCGCGAAGGCGTCCGCCAGGAAGGTGGCGTACTCCTCCCTCCGGAGCTCGCCCGGCGCGGCGCCGGCCAGCGCGAGCACCCCCCGGAGCGCGTCGGCGTCGTCCTTGAGGCCGCGCGCGATCAGCTCGGCCGCCGCCTGGTGCCAGCGGGTGGTCGTGTCCGCCTTCAGCTGCTGCTCCAGCCGGGCCAGCAGGCTCGCGGTGGAGACCCGCGCCAGCGGGTTCACCGGCTTCTTCGCCGCGCTGCTCCGCTGGCGGGTGAAGCTGGCCACGCTGTCCGGCTGCTCGCGCGCCACCTCCTTGGGCCCGCCCCGGATCACCACGGGGGTCCCCACCTGCACGTTGTGGAAGAGGCGCAGCGCGTACTCGTTGGCGAGGCGGATGCACCCGTGCGAGACCCGCAGCCCCAGCAGCTCCGGCTTGTCGGTGCCGTGGATGGCGATCTCGTTCCCCAGGTACACGGCCGCCACGCCCAGGCCGCCCGGCTGCTTGCGCCGGGGCGAGTCGGCGGGGGGGATGGGGAGCTTGTTCTCGATGTAGTACCAGTCGGGCACGATCCAGACGGGGTCCAGCTCCTTGAACTGGACGTGCATGATCCCGTTGGGCGTGGAGAAGTGCCACTTCTCGTCGTCGCCGGTTAGCCGGAACCCGGTCCCCGTCCCCACGTGCGCCCACCAGAGGACCCGCTCCCCGTCCATGAAGCGGAGCTGGTTCAGGTCCAGGTCGACGAGCACGTACTTGCCGTCCGGCCGGACGTCGGTGCCGGGGTTGACCGCCTCCGCCCGGCGCCCCTCCTCCGGCGTGTCGGCGCCGGGGGAGAGGGTAGCGCACCCGCCGGGGGCGGCCAGCAGGACGGCGGCGCAGAGGGCGCGCGCCAGGTGCGGCTTCACGGTTCCGATCATGCCTGGATGGGGTGATGCCTGGTGGTTTCCTCGTGCGCCGCGGTGCAACCCGCGCGCCAGCGGACGGCCCCAAAGCTACCACGAAGCCGGCTAAAGCGAAACGGGGAGCCCTCTTCGGACTCCCCGTGCGCTCCGTTCACCCCGCCCCGGCAGGTGGCCCGCGTGAGGGATGCGAGCCCGAAGGGGCGAGACCCACAGTAGTTCCGTGGGGCTCGCCTCCGTTGGGCACAGTTTCATCGTGCCCTACGGAGCCGCAGCCCGACCCGAGCGCCAGCGAGGGTCACGCCCAGATCCGCCGTTGCCTCAGTGCCCCGCGTGCGCCGTAGCCGCCGGGACCTCGATCACCGAGGGCGGACGGGCCGCCAGCGTGGCCGGGGACGGAAGGATGGGGAAGGAGCGCAGGTACCACAGGTAGCAGGCCAGGAAGAGCCCCAGGAACCCCAGCCCGATCCCGATCTCCGGGAGGCCGAAGGGGAGGTGGTGCGCCACCCCCTCCTCCGCCTCGTAGAGCGAGGGGTACACCAGCATGTAGCGCTCCAGCCAGATCCCCACCAGGATCAGCGTGGCGAAGCCCGCCACGATCGTCGGCACCTTCTTGGGCGTCCGGGAGAGCAGCCCCAGGAACGGCACCACGAAGATCAGCAGCGGCACCGCCTGGGCGAGCCCCGTGAAGGGCGCCTCGAAGCGCTTCACGAACCACTCCTGCTCGAAGGGGAGCATTCCGTACCAGATCACCACGTACTGCGACCAGTTCAGGTACATCCAGAACACCGCGAACGCGAAGATCAGCTTCCCCAGGTCGTGGTACTGGCGCGCGGTGACGTACTGCTCGATCCCCAGCCGCCGGCGGAAGAGCGTCACCGCGACGGCGGTGCCGCAGATCCCCGCGAGGAAGGCGGCCATGAAGAAGGCCACCGGGTACATGGTGCTGAACCAGTGCGGCAGCATCGTCATCGTCGTGTCGATGGCGATCAGCCCCCAGAACAGCGCGTAGGCCAGCCCCATGAACACGCCCAGCTTCAGCAGCACGTTGCGCGACCGCCCCGCCTCCTCGGCGGCGCCGCGCCACCCGCCCGTGAGCCGGGCGTAGAGCGAGCGCTGTCCGTCGTTGCGCCCTGCGCCGTACACGTCGGGGCGGAGCGAGAAGTAGGCGAAGGCCAGCGCCATGCCGTAGAGGACAAGCAGCGCCACGATGTCGCGGGTGAACATCCCGGGGACGTTCAGCCAGGCGCGCTTGGCGTCGATGACCGGGTCGCCCTCCACGTGCAGCCAGTGGTGGAAGAAGTACTCCTTCCCGCCGAAGAAGATGACGGGGAAGAGGACCAGCGACACGGGGAGGAAGGACACCCCGCCCAGGGCGAAGCGGCGGATGGACCAGGGCCACTCGGCCTCCACCACCTGCCAGGCCACCGCCAGCATGACCATTCCCATCGCCAGCGACGACCAGAAGAGCCAGTTGAAGAGGAGCGCCTGCCAGACGCGCCCGTGCGCCTCGCCCGCGGCCAGGAAGGCGGCGGCGGCGCCGATCAGCACCAGGACGGCGACGAGCCCCCACACCGCGCCGGAGACCCGGTCGAGGGTGCGGAAGGGGATCGTCCTCGGAATCGGAGAAGGTGCAGACATGGTTCGTGGTTCCGGTGCGGATCAGGGCTCGCGGCTGGCCGGAGCGGGGGCCACCGTGGACGACGGCGCGATCAGGGTGTCCGTCAGCGCCGGCCCGGCCCGCTCCGCGCCGGAGACCTGCGGCGCGTCGGTCGCCGGCTCGGCCACCCCCTGGAGGCGGCGCATGTAGGCGACCACCGCCCACATGTCCGCCTCCGACATGCGGGACCCGTAGGGCGGCATCAGCCCGCGTCCCACGCGGATCACCCCGTAGAGGTAGCCGTCCGAGCGGCCCTGCGTCGCGGCGCCGTTGATCGCCGGGGCGTAGGGGAACTTGTTCGGACCCACCACCGAGCCGTCGCCGGCGCCCTGCTCCCCGTGGCAGACGGAGCAGTTGCGCTGGTACTGGAGCTCGCCCCGTGCCAGGAGCGCCGGGGAGACGGGGTACGGGCTGCGCAGCGTCGCGGCCACGGAGTCGAGCTGCGTCTGCGCGAACACGGGCGTCGACGGCCCGTGCGGGCTCTGCACGGGGATGGAGCCCGGCGCCGGGAGGCGGGGGCCGCCCTCGTACGGGTCGAACTGCACCCCCTCGCGCATGGTCGCCAGCCAGGAGAGCTCGCCCATCGCCCTGTCCAGGTCGTACCCCGCCGCGTCGGTGCACCCGGCGAGCGACAGGGAGCCGAGGGCGAGCGCCCCGGCGAGGCCCCGGCGGACGGTCGCCGCGGGGGTCCGGTACCGTCTACGACTGCTCAACGAGCACCTCCTCCGAGCCGCTTTCGGTCAGGATGCCGCGGACCGCGTCGTAGCGGTCGCGCGGGACGTGGGCGAAGACGCCGAAGTGCCCCGCCGAGAACGAGGGGTGGTAGAGGGCCTCCCCCCGGCCGATGCGCGGCAGCCGCGCGTTGATGAACAGCCCGGCCACGGTGGAGAGCGCCCCCAGGAGGATGGTCACCTCGAACATGATGACGCTGAACGCCGGGAGCGAGACGATCTCCTTGCCGCCCACGATCAGCGGCCAGTCCAGCGACGCCCAGATGGCGAGCGCCGCGCCCGCCGCCGTCCCGGTGAAGGCGCCCACCAGGGTGAAGATTCGGACCGGGCTCTCCGTGCTCTCCAGCGCCTCCTCGATCTCGTGGCGGAGCGTGGGCGCGAACACGGTGAGCTGGTCGTACCCGGCGGCGCGGAGCCGCCGGACCGCGTCGGACAGGGTGTCCAGGTGGGCGAAGACGCCCAGGACGCCGGAACGTGACTTTCTCATCGCCGCTCGTATTCCTTGTATCCGGTGGGCAGCTCCTCCACCAGCTTCTCCGCCCGCTCCTCCGCCACGTCGTGGTGGTCGCGCGTGGGCGGCGGCAGGACCTCCTTGATCTCGGCGATGGAGAGGCCCGGCAGGAAGCGCAGGAAGAGGAGGAACCACATGAAGAACCAGCCGAAGCTCCCCATCAGGATCGCCGCCTCGGTCCACGACATGTGGTAGTTCATGAACTTCCACGGCTCGTACGAGTGCGCGAGCGACGGGACGATGATGACGAAGCGCTCGTACCACATCCCGATGTTCACGAAGATCGAGATGATGAAGAACGCGTTCAGGTTCCTGCGGACCTTGGGGATCCAGAGCAGCTGCGGGACGATGGCGTTGAAGGTGATCATCGACCACCCCGCCCACCAGTAGTCGCCGGTCACGCGGTCCAGGAAGACGTCGCGCTCGTAGAGCTCGCCGGAGTACCAGGCCATGAAGTACTCCATCCCGTACGCGTACCCCACGATCAGCGAGGTCAGCAGGAGGAGCTTGGCCAGCCGGTCGAAGTGGAGCTGCGTGAAGTACGCCTCCAGGTGGAAGATCTTGCGCACCGGCACCATCAGCGTCACCACCATCGCCACGCCGGAGAGGATCGCGCCGGCGACGAAGTAGGGGGCGAAGATGGTGGTGTGCCACCCCGGGACGATGGAGACCGCGAAGTCCCACGACACCACCGAGTGCACCGAGAGCACCAGCGGGGTCGCCAGCGCCGCCAGGAAGAGGTAGGCGCGCGAGAAGTGCTTCCACTCGCGGTCGGTCCCCCGCCAGCCCAGGGCCAGCACGGTGTACGCCTTCTTCCGCCACGGCACCGTAGTGGCGTCGCGCGCAGCCGCGATGTCGGGGATCAGCCCGATGAAGAAGAAGACCGAGGACACCGTGAGGTACGTGGTCACGGCGAACACGTCCCAGAGCAGCGGAGACCGGAAGTTGGGCCAGATCTGCCGCTGGCTGGGGAGAGGGAGGAGCCAGTAGAAGAACCAGGGCCGCCCGATGTGGATGATCGGGAAGAGCCCCGCGGTGAGCACCGCGAAGACCGTCATGGCCTCCGCGAAGCGGTAGATGGACTGGCGCCACCCCGCCCGGAACAGGAACAGGATCGCGGAGATCAGCGTCCCCGCGTGGCCGATGCCGACCCAGAACACGAAGGTGGTGATGAACGTCCCCCACCCCACCGGGTTGGTGAGCCCGGCCATGCCCAGGCCGTAGGCGATCTGGATCCCCTCGGCGAGCACCATCAGGCCGACCAGGGCGACGGCGGTCCCCAGCAGGGCGAGGTATCCCTTCCCCGGCTTGGTCAGGAGCCGCATGGAGTCGCGGTTTACGTCCGCGTACCCCTTGACGTGCGGGTGGAATACCGATCGAAGTGCGTTGGCCATCGTGTTTCCTCGTCTCGCCTCAGTGTGCCCCGGCCGCGGCGCCCGCGTCGTGCTCGGCCCCGGCGTGGTCGGCGTGTCCCCCGTTCCGCGGCTCGCCCAGCGTCACCTTCTTGAGGTAGACGATGGCCGGCTGCGTGTTGAGGGCGTCCAGGGCGCGGTAGCTGCGGTTGCTGCGCGCCGTCTTCGCCACCGTGCTGTTCGGGTCGGCGATGTCGCCGAACGTGAACACCTCGGTGGGGCAGGTCTGCACGCAGGCCGGGACGACCTCGCCGTCGCGCATCGGCCGGTTCTCGATCGCGGCGCCGCGCCTGGCCTCGTGGATCCGCTGCACGCAGAAGGTGCACTTCTCCATCACGCCCTTCTCGCGCACCGTCACGTCCGGGTTCAGCTGCCAGTTGAGCGGCGTGGGGAAGTCGTACGTGAACCAGTTGAAGTAGCGGACCTTGTACGGGCAGTTGTTGGCGCAGTACCTCGTCCCCACGCAGCGGTTGTAGACCTGGCCGTTGAGGCCGTCCGGCGTGTGGTACGCGGCGTACACCGGGCACACCGGCTCGCAGGGCGCGTTCCCGCAGTGCTGGCACAGCATGGGGAGGAAGCGCACGTCGTCCGTGGCCTCGTCCCGGTACGCCTCCCGGTCGTCGCGCCCCACCCCGAAGTAGCGCTCGATGCGCAGCCAGGTGAGCTCGCGGCCCTTCTTGATCTCCTCCGGCCCGACCACGGGGATGTTGTTCTCGGCGTAGCAGGCGACCACGCACGCGCTGCACCCGATGCAGCGCGACAGGTCCACCGTCATCGCCCACCGCTGCTCGGTCTCGACGTACTCGCCGTAGTGGGTCCCCGGGGACGGGTACGCGGCCGGGTCGGTGGTCGTGGGCACCGGGGCGAAGCCGCCGTTCCCCTTGAGCGGGTGGATCTCCTGCTCCGTCCCGGGGACGGCGCCCTGCCCGTGCGCGTCGGCGGCCTGGAGCGCCGCCACCGAGACGGCCTGCGCGAGAGCGCGGTCGTGCTGGACGCGGACCCCGCCCTCGAAGAGCCCCTGCCTGAGGCGGCTGTCCTTCCCGGTGGGCGTCACGCGGACGCGCACCCCGTACGACGCGAAGGCGCCGGTCGCCGGGTCCGTGCGGACCCCCAGCAGCGCGTTCGGGTTGACGCCGCGCCCCTCGGTGAAGCGGCCGAACCCGGCGTGCCCGAGCCCGGTCTGGATGGCGACGGTGTCGCGGCGCACCCCCGGCCAGATGTACGCCGGCGCGGTGACGCTCCCGTAGGGCGAGGTCACCTCCAGGTACTGGCCCTGGTCGATCCCCAGCTCGCGGGCGGCCTCCGGGTGGATCTCCACCCACGACTCCCACGACACCTTGGTGACGGGGTCGGGGAGCTCCAGCAGCCAGGGCCGGTTCGCGGTCCGCCCGTCGAAGAAGCGGTACGAGGGATAGACGACCAGGTGGAAGGCGGCGCCCTCCACCCCCTCGAACTCCGCCGGCTGGTAGGTCGCCGGGGCAACGGCCGT
>DATABU010000818.1:0-3390 GCA_036259415.1 Longimicrobiaceae bacterium | reverse complement strand
CCCTCCCCCGCGTGCGGGGGAGGGGTGACTCGGTCCGCTGTTTCCTGCCGTTCCCACATCCTGTCGCGGAGGGAGACCCGGGGGCGGTTTCCCGGGGCTCCCGGAGCCGGAGCGGAGACCCGCCGGCAGTTTGGCGGGGCTCCGCGACCCGCGCAGGAGACCGGACGGCAGTATCGTCCGGGCTCCGGAGCGGCCCCAAAACTACCTCCGCGAATCAAGCACCCGAAGGCGGCGTCTCCGGGAGCGTGTACTTCCGCCCCCGGTTCTGCTCCTCCAGCCACTCCCGGAGCGGGGCGAAGTAGTCGACCATGGCCTGGGCGTCCAGCTCCTGCCCGGTGGTCTCGCGCAGCACCTCGCGCCAGTCGCGGCTCGCCCCGGGCGCCATCAGGTCGCGCAGGAACTCGCCGACTTCCCGGCTGCCGTGGTAGTCGGTGTCGTGCGGGTCCTGCTTCAGGATGTTCCGCGCGATGTGGTTGTGCATCTGGAAGAGCAGCGCGTACGAGAGCGCGTAGTCGTAGTACTGCGCCGGGTCGTCGTTGACGTGCGTCTTGGTGAGCGCGTCGGCCCACTCCTCGCCGCGCGGCGCCGGGGGGGCGATCCCCTGGTACTTCGCGGCCAGCTCCCACCAGCGGCGGTTGAACCGGTCCGGCGATAGCGAGTCCGCGTACAGCGAGTGCTCCCAGCGCGTCATGGTCCCCGCCGAGAAGGGGATGAAGGGGACGTAGGCGAGCGCCTCGTTGAGCAGCTTGGCCCGCTCGTCCACCTTCGCGTCGGCCGGCACCAGCCCGCGGCCCACCAGGAAGCGCCGCTGCGACGCGGCCAGCCCGATCATGCTCCCGATGGCCTCGTGGTAGGCCCGGTTGGCTCCCTCGCGCAGCACCAGCGGCACCTCGGGGCGGGTGTAGTTGATGTAGTAGTAGACGTGCCCCAGCTCGTGGTTGGCGGTCTCGAACCACCAGGAGTTGGGCTCCACGCTCATCAGCGAGCGCACGTCGTCGCCCAGGTCCAGGTGCCAGGCGGAGGCGTGCGTGTTCTTCTTGTACGGCGCGTCCGCGGGGACGGGATAGAGCGACGAGCGGGTCCAGAAGCTCTCCGGGAGCGGCGGGAAGCCCAGGCTCACGTAGAAGCGCTCGCCCTCCTTCACCACCCACTCCGCCGACTTGGTCGCCAGCGCGGAGTCGGCGTTCAGGCCCTGCACCTCCACCAGCGCGCTCCAGTCCTGCGCCCAGCGGTTGGGGAGCCAGTGCGCGGGGATCAGGTCGGGGACGGGCGCGTCGTACCGGTCCGCCAGCTCGTAGCGGGCCCAGGTGTGCAGCTCGCGGTAGAGCGGCCAGAGCTGCGCGACCAGCCGGTCGTTGAGCGCCAGCATCTCCGGCGTGGACATCCCGTAGTCGGAGACCTGGTAGCTGAAGTAGTCGGGGTAGCCCAGCGCCTGCACCACCCCGTTGCGGAGGTCGCGGAGCTGGACGATCCCCGGCTTCAGCGTGGGTCCCACCGCCTTGGACGCCTCCCAGGCGGCCTGGCGCTCGCGCGGGCTGCGGCTGGTCCGCAGGACCTCGTCCAGCTGGTTGGGGGTGACCGGCTTGCCCCCCAGGGTGAACTGGTATCCGTACAGCGTCTCCGTCTGCCTGGTCTCGGCGGCGATACGGGCCTTCACCACCTCGGGCGCGGTCTGCGGCGCGGCGGCGGCGGTGTAGAGGATCTTCTCCAGCTGCCGCGCCTGGAGGGGCTCCAGCTCGTCGCGCCGCTCCAGCAGGGCGCGCACCCGCTCGATGTTGCGGACGCTGCCCGTGAAGGCGGTGAGCGCCTCCTGGGCGGCGCGGGTGCGGGCCGCGTTGGTGGTGTCGCCCTCGACGATGCGCGTGTTGGAGGCCCACTCCGCCAGCGACGACGCGTAGTACAGCCCCTGGTAGGTCTTCTCGTACTCCTCCAGGAAGCGCTGCGCCTCGTCGCGCGCGGAGGGCGCGGCCGCCGCGGACGCCCCCGGCGGAGCGGGCGCCGAGGCGGTCTCCGGCGCGGCCGGGGCGCACGCGGGGAGCGCGGCCAGCGTGAGCAGCGCGAGCGAAAGTGTGGTTCGGTTGGCCTTCATCGGGGTTCCTGTGGGTGGATGCCGGGGCCGGACGGCCTGCGTGCCCGACAACATGCAGCCGGACCACGATGGCCGCAAATGTCCGGCGTGGTTACGCCGGGACCTGCGCCGCTGTTCCCGCGCCGCAGCCCCGCGCCGTCTCGCGCAGCCGCCGCTCCACCCAGGCGCAGTCCAGGTCGGGCGGCCGGCGGGTCACCGTGACCGTGAGGACCCCGGCCGCCTCGTCCCAGCTCCACTCCGCCGCGCCCTCGCCGTGGCGCAGCGAACCGGACGACGCCTCCTGCGCGGGGAGGCTCATCTCCCGCGCTCGCCGCCACAGGCAGCTCCACACCTCGCGGCTCACGCCTTCGATCCTGGTCGGGGGGCATCCGGTCATGGGCTCTTCTCCGGGTTCGGGGGGACGGGCGGCGGCGCAAGTGGGATGCCGGGCGCCCGCCGCCTCCGCACCATAATTGTCCCTTCGTGCGCGCTCCTGCCCTTATCTGGGGCGGCAAGGTCCGCGGGCGGATGGGGCGCAGGCGGCACCAACGCCGGTGGGTGCAACGATTTACTCGAAAGGTGCGGACGTGGAACGCGGGTTGCCCTCTCCCGGCGGCGACGCAGGACACTTCCGTCCCTCACCGCAGGAGGCTCCCATGCGTTCCACCCGCTCCCTGGCCGTCGGCGTCACCCTCGCGCTCGCGGCCTGCGCCCCCGACCTCCCCACGGGCCCCGCCAGCAGCGCGGCGCCGGCGGGGCTGGGCGCCGTCGCGGCCGCCGCGCCGCCCCCGGTGTGCATCGAGTTCGGGCCCCCGCCGCCGCTGGGGACCACCTGGGGAGTCCCGACGGCGACGCCGCCGGGCTCGTGGATCCTCACGGAGAACGGCGTCCCCATGTGGATCGACAGGCTCTTCCTCCCCGGCGGGGTCACCGTGTACAACTTCGCCCGGATCGGCATCTCCCCCGTCCCCATCGGGGCCGGCCAGCAGATGCTGCTGGACCGGTCGAGCCTGCGCTTCGACTTCTCCAACGTGGGCTTCCCCGTCTCCGCCGTGACCTGGGAGTGGTTCGACCCGGGGACGAGCACCATCGAGAACATGGCGGTGAACGGCGGCGCCCGCTTCATCGGCGACATCACCGCGCCCGCGTTCGTGAGCGGCCACCCCTACGGCGCGACCTGGGCGGCCGCCGGCGGCGGGCGGAGGGGGAGGTCCAAGGTGGGCGGCCCGGTGCGGACGCTGCTCGTGGGCGGGCAGCAGCTCTGGATCGACCGCGTCTGCGCGCACCCGTGAGCCGAGCGTGAAAAGGGGCGGGGGGGGGGG
>DATABU010000817.1:0-19080 GCA_036259415.1 Longimicrobiaceae bacterium | reverse complement strand
ACGTCGCGCCACGCGCCGCCGGCCCAGCTGCGCGCGTGGCGCCCGGGGGCGGCGGCGTACGGCTCGAGCGCGGGGACCGGCTCCGGCCCGGCGGCGCGGGTGGAGGCGACCACCCGCAGCGACTCCAGCTCCAGGGGGCGCCGCTCGGGGCGGTGGCCGTAGAGGGCGGCGTAGCGCGCCTCGAACGCCGCCCGGAGGTCCACGCCGGGGCTCCACTCCACCGCCAGCGTCGAGTCCTGGCCCGCGTAGCGCAGCCCGGCGATGCGGCGGCGGACCCCCACCTCGTCCGCGGACACGCCCTCACGCGCCACGGCGGCCACGGCCTCGGCCGCCATCTCCGCCATCCAGCCGGCGACCTCGCCCTCCACCTCGGGGAGCGGACGGAGCACCTGGCGCTCGGCGAAGCGCTCCAGCGGGGCGTGGCCGATCCCCAGCGCGCTCAGCAGCCCCGCGTCGGGAGGGACCAGAACCGTGCCGATGCCGAGCCGCGCGGCCACGCCGCAGGCGTGCTGCCCCCCCGCCCCGCCGAAGGCCACCAGCGCGTACTCCGCGGGGTCGTAGCCGCGCCGGAGCGAGATCCCGCGGATGGCGTCGGCCATGCGCTCGTCGGCGATCTCCAGGAAGCCGGCCAGCAGTGCGTCGCGCGGGGCGTCCTCGCCGGTGCGCTCGCGCAGCCCGCGCCGGAGCGCGTCCAGCGCGGCCTCCGCGGGGGCGGGGTCCACCGGGATCCCGAAGCGCGCCGGGTCCAGCCGCCCCAGCAGCAGGTTGACGTCGGTGACGGTGAGCGGCCCGCCCGCGCCGTAGCAGGCCGGCCCCGGCGACGCGCCCGCGCTCTCCGGCCCCACCCGCAGCCCCTGCGCGTCCGAGGCGCACACGGAGCCGCCGCCCGCCGCCACGCTCTCGATGGCCAGCGCCGGCGCCACCAGGTGCGCCCCGCCCACCTCGTGCTCCCAGACGTACTCGAAGTCGCCGTCCCAGCGCGCCACGTCGGTGCTGGTGCCCCCCATGTCGAAGGCGATCACCCGCCCGAAGCCGGAGCGCCGCCCCGCCAGCGCCGCGCCCACCACCCCGCCGGCCGGGCCGCTCAGCAGCGAGTCCTTGGGACGGAAGTCCTCCGGCCGCGCCAGCCCCCCCGCGCTGGTCATCACGTGCAGCCGCCCGCCGCCCAGCGCGCCGCGCACCCCGCCCAGGTAGCCGGAGAGCACGGGCCCCAGGTAGGCGTCCACCACGGCGGTCTCCGCGCGGGGGAGGATGCGGATGAACGGGGCCAGGTCGGACGAGCAGGAGACCGCCTCGAAGCCGGCCCCGAGGAGGAGGTCGCGCACGGCGTGCTCGTGCGCCGGATCGCGGAAGGCGTGCATCAGCGCCACCGCGGCCACGCGCACGCCCTCGTGGAGCAGCGCCTCCGCCGCCGGGGCGAGCGCCGCGGCGTCCAGCGGCACCAGGACGCGCCCGTCCGCCGCCCGACGCTCCGGCACCTCCACAACCCGCGCGTACAGCGGCGGCGGCTTCCGCACCCGCAGCGCGAACAGCTCCGGCCGCTGCTGCGTGCCGATCTCCAGCAGGTCGCCGAACCCCCGGGTGATGAAGAGCGCCGTGGGGGCGCCGCGCCGCTCCAGCAGCGCGTTGGTCCCGCGCGTGGTGGCGAGCCGCATTGCCAGCGGGGGGAGCGGCGCGCCGGCCGGGGTGCCGGTCGCCAGGCGCGCCGCGAGCACCGGCGCCTCCTCCGGCGAGCGCACCTCGAACGCAGCGCCCGCGGCGGGCGGGGCGACCGGCGCCGCCAGCCGCAGGATCCCCCCTGCGGGGTCGTGGTCCTCCACAGGGACCGCGCCCCCGACGCCCAGCACCCGGAAGGCGAAGCCGCGCACCAGCCCCGCGGGGGCGCCCCACGCCTCCCGCACCCGCAGCGTGCGCGCGTCCAGCGCCTCCGCGACCGTCCCCCTCAGCGCGCTGCTGCTCAGGACCTTGGCCCGGCGCAGCCCGCCCCCGGGGTCGCGCGCCAGGCAGTCGGTGAAGGTGCCGCCGGTGTCGATCCAGACCTGCCAGGCGGGAGAGTCGGGCATGGCGGGAGCGAGGAGGTGGGAGGGAGCCCGCGGGGGGATAGTAGGCGTCGCCGGGCGGCGACGCCAGGAGCGAAAAGCCCCGCGCCGGGCCCGTGGAGGAGCCCGGCGCGGGAGCGTCCGGCGACCGGCGAGCTAGTTGTTCGACGGCGGGTTCACGTCGATGTCCGGCGTGACGACCTGCTGCGTGTCCGTGGTCACGTCCACGTCCGCGGCGTCCACGTCGTACTCGGGCATGTTGCCGCCCTCGACCTCCACGTTCGGCAGGTCGCCCTCCTCCGTCTGCTCGGCGGTGCAGCCGCCGGCCACGAGCCCCACGGCGAGCGCGGGGACCCAGAAAAGCTTGTTGGCGCGCATGTCTGTCTCCTGTCTGTAAGGTCGGAACGAGCCTCCAGCCCGCCGCAGTGCAACAGGTGTGCCCGGTCTGCTCCGGGGCCGTTGCCCGCGGGGTCGCCGGGGCCTACGTTCCGGGGGCAGGCTCTCTCTCCCGGGCACCCGAGCAGCGCACCGACCATGACCGATCCGACTCCCCGGCCACCCGTGGCGCTCGACCAGGCGCGGGAGCGCGTCATCCAGGAGCTCATCGAGCAGTACGCGCACGACGCGCTGGACGACCGCCAGTTCGAGGACCGGCTGGACCGCGCCCACGCCGCGCTCACCCTCCCGGAGCTGGACGCGCTGGTCGCCGACCTCCCCGCGCTGCGCACCGGGGCCACGCCCGCGGCGCCCCCGGCCCGGTCCGGCGAGGTGCGGGAGCGGCAGACCGTGGTGGCGGTCATGGGCGGCGCCGTCCGCAAGGGGAGCTGGGTCCCGCCGCGGCAGCTGCACGTGTTCGCCGTGATGGGCGGGGCCGAGCTGGACTTCCGCGAGGCCCGCTTCGGGGCGGGCGTGGTGGAGGTCATGGTGTTCGCCCTCATGGGCGGGGTGGAGATCACCGTCCCGCCGGGGGTGCGGGTGGAGGTGGAGGGGATCGCCGTGATGGGCGGCTTCGACGAGCACGCCACCGCGCCGCCGCCGTCCGACCCGCACGCGCCGGTCGTCCGCGTCGGCGGCTTCGCGCTGATGGGGGGCGTGGAGATCCAGACCCGCCTCCCCGGCGAGAGCAAGAAGGCGGCGCGGAAGCGCGCGCGCCTGGAGAGCCGGGCCACCCGGCAGCTGGACCGGGAGCTGCGCCGCCTGGACCGCGGCGACTGACCGGCCGCGGCCCGCACCTTGCCGCCGGGCCCGGACCATGTCCCGTCCCGGCGACCTCCGCGAGCGCGCGCTCCAGGTGCACCGGCGGCTCTGCGCCGCCTACGGGTGCCCCATCCCCTTCTTCCACGAGATGGACCCGCTCAGCGAGCTGGTCTCGTCGCTGCTCTCCCACCGCACCCGCAACCGCGACTCCGGCCTGGCCTTCCGCCGGCTGCGGGAGCGCTTCCCCACCTGGGAGGAGGTCCGCGACGCCCCGCTGGAGGAGGTGCAGGAGGCGGTCTCCCCGGTGACCTGGCCGGAGCAGAAAGCGCCGCGCATCCAGGCCGTGCTGCGCGAGGTCGCCGCCCGCCGCGGGGAGCTGTCGCTGGACTTCCTGGCCGGCCTCCCCGTCCCCGAAGCGCGCGCGTGGCTGGAGTCGCTCCCCGGCGTGGGCCCCAAGACCAGCGCCGCCACCCTGCTGTTCAGCCGGCTGCGCCGCCCCGCCCTCCCCGTGGACAGCCACCACCACCGGGTCGCCGTGCGGCTGGGGCTGGTCCCGGCGGGGGTGGCGGTGGGTCCGGCGCACGCGCTGCTGGAGGCGCAGCTCCCCCCGGAGTGGGACGCGCAGCAGGTTTACGACAACCACGAGGCGCTCATGCTCCACGGCCAGCGCTGCTGCTTCCACCGCGACCCCGCCTGCGGCCGCTGCCCCGTGCTCGACCTCTGCCCCACCGGCCGGTCGCGGCTGGTGGCGTAGGAGCGCGCGGCAGGGGCTGGCGCGCCCGTAACGGCGCGTTACATTTCGCGCCTGGTCCCGCTCCACCTCCCTCCCGCCCCGCCCGGGGCCATCCGCCCTCCACTCGCCGACCCCATGCCGAGCGAGGAAGTCCGCAGGCTCATCTCCGTCATCGGTCTGGTCGCGCAGCTCGGCGGCACCGTCCTCCTCATCGCGCTCTTCTTCCTCCTCTTCCACAACGCCAGCCGGCGGCGCTACTTCCTGTACTGGGGCCGCGGCTGGCTGGCGCTGGCCGTGGCGCTCTGCGCGCTGGTGCTGCGCTACGCCCTCTTCCCGGGCGGCGCCGCGCAGGAGGGGGCAGCCGCGCGCGTGCTCTTCGCCGCGTACCTGTACGGCAAGCTGGTGTACTTCGGGCTGCTGGCGGCGGGGACGGCCGCGTACACCTCGGGGCTGCGGCTGCGCGGCGCGACCCCCTGGGCCCTGGCCGCGCTGGCCGCGTACGCCGCACTGGCCGTGGCGCTGGCGTCGGGGATGGTGGAGACGTTCCTCTGGCAGTGCCCCGTCGCCGTGGCGGCGCTGGCGTACTGCAGCCTGCGCTTCCTCCGCCTCCCCGCCTCGCGGCGCTCGCTGGGGAGCCGGGCCACCGGGGCGATCTTCGGGATCATGGCCGCGCAGTGGGCGGTGTACTTCGCCGCCTTCGGCTTCGCGGAGCAGGTCGACGCGCTCCCGGCCGCCCTGCGCATCGTGGTGCAGTACAACGCCTACTTCGACCTCCTCCTGCAGGTGCTCCTGGGGTACGGGATGGTGGTGCTGCTGATGGAGGACGCCAAGCGCGAGGTGGACGACGCCCACGCCGAGCTGGCGGTGGCGCACGACCGGCTCCGCCGCGACTCGCTGTACGACGCGCTCACCGGCTCCCTGAACCGCCGCGCCTTCCGCGAGCAGGTGGCGCTGGAGGTGGCCCGCGCCAGCTTCGGCGCGGTGGTGATGGTGGACCTGGACAACCTCAAGACGGTCAACGACACGCTGGGCCACGCCGCGGGCGACGACCTGCTCCGCGCCGCCGCCGACACCCTGCGCCACGCCACCCGCCCGGTGGACCGGCTCTTCCGCTGGGGGGGAGACGAGTTCCTGCTGCTGATGCCCGGCGCCCGCGCCGCCGAGGTGCGGCCGCTCCTGGCCGAGCGCATCGGCCGCCTCGCCCGCGAGCTGTGGACGGAGGGGGGCGTGTCCCTGCTCCTCAGCCTGGGGAGCGCGGACTACGACGACGCCGACGGCCTGGAGGCGGCCATCCGCGAGGCCGACGACGCCATGTACGCCCACAAGGCGCTGCGCAAGCGGGCCCACGCCGGGCTGGCGTCGGAGCCGTAGCGGCCCCGCTACCCCTTCACCGCCCCCGAGGTCAGCCCCTGCACGATGCGCCGCTGGAAGGCCAGCACCAGCGCCGCCACCGGGGCGGTCGCCACCACGGAGGCGGCCAGCACCTCCCCCCAGGGGACCTGGTACTGTCCGCGGAAGAGCGCGATCGCCACCGGCACGGTGCGGCGGTCGGGGCCCAGGGTGAAGGAGAGGGCGAAGAGGAACTCGTTCCAGCAGTAGATGAAGGTCAGGATGGCGGTGGTCGCCAGCCCGGGGACGGCCAAGGGGAGCACCACCCGGGTGAGCGCCTGCCAGCGGGTGGCCCCGTCGATCCGCGCCGCCTCCTCCAGGTCCGGCGGGATCTGCCGGAAGTACCCCACCAGCAGCCAGACCGTGAGCGGCATCGCGAAGGTCAGGTAGGGGAGCACCAGCCCGGGGTAGGTGTCGATGAGCCGCAGCCCGCGCAGGAGGAGGAAGAGCGGGCTGACGATGGAGATCTGCGGGAACATGGTCACCGCCAGGACCAGCCCCAGCACCGGCGCCTTCCCCGGGAAGTCCAGCCGCGCCAGGGCGTACGCCGCCAGCCCGCCCACCGTCACGCAGAACGCCGTCGTCGTCCCCGCCACCACCAGCGAGTTGCGGATGGGGACCCAGAAGTCGCGGGTGGCGAAGAGCGCCCGGTAGTGGTCCGCCACCCACCGCTCCGGGAGCACGCCGCCCCCCCGGAACAGCTCGGCCTCCGGCGTCACCGACGCCAGCAGGGCCCAGGCGAAGGGGAAGGCGGCGAACGCCACCAGCAGCGCCAGCGCCGCCGTCGCCAGGGGACCCGCGCCGCGCCCCCTCACCGCCCCTCGCCCGCCGGGCCCGTCCCCAGCGCCCGCACGTAGATCATCGCCAGCGCGAAGGTCACCGCGAACACGGTCACCGAGAGCGCCGACCCGTAGCCGAAGCGCAGGTTCTGGAAGAGCGTGTTGAAGGTGTACAGCGCGATGGTCTCCGTCGCCGTGCCGGGGCCGCCCCCGGTGAGGACGTACACCAGGTCGAAGACGCGGAAGGCGTCCATGGTCCGGAAGACCAGCGCCACCAGGATGGCGGGACGCAGCAGCGGGAGGGTGACGTGCCTCAGCCGGCCCCAGCGCCCCGCCCCGTCCACGGCCGCTGCCTCGTACAGCTCGCCGGGGATGTTCTGCAGCCCGGCCAGCAGGAGGAGCGCGACGAACGGGGTGGTCTTCCACACGTCGGCCAGCACCAGCGGCACCCAGGCCAGCGTCCCGTCCACGAACCAGACCGGCGCCTCCGCGGTCGCGCCCAGCCCGGTGAGCGCCGCGTTCACCACCCCCGCCTGCGAGTCGAAGAGAAAGCGCCAGAGGAGCGCCGCCACCACCGTGGGGATGGCCCAGGGCACCAGCACGGCCGCCCGCACCAGGGCGCGCCCGCGGAAGGCCCGGTTCATCGCCAGCGCCAGGAAGAGCCCCAGCAGCAGCTCCAGCGCCACGGTCACGGCGGTGAAGGTCGCGGTGTGCGCCATCGCCCCCCGGAAGCGCCCGTCGCGCAGGATCTCGGCGTAGTTGCCGAGCCCCACGAACGGCCGCCCCAGCCAGGGCATGCGCAGGTCGTGGCGGTGCAGCGACTCCCACACCGTCCACCCCAGCGGGAACACGGCCACCAGGAGGATGGCCGCCAGGGCGGGGGCCACCAGCGCCAGGGCGAAGCGGCGCTCGGAGGTCATCGCTGCACCCGGCGGATCCCCGTCCTCTCCACCACCCGCTCCATCTCGCGCGCGGCCGCGGCCAGCGCCGCCTCGGGCGTGGTCTCGCCCACCAGCGCGCGGTGCAGGTGGACCTGCAGGATCCCGGAGAGCTGCGTGTAGATGGGCGTCACCGGGCGCGGCGTGGCGGCCTCCACCACGTCGAGCACGCCCGCGACCGGGAGCCCCAGCGCGGCCTCCAGGCGCGGGTCGGCGTACACCGAGCGGCGGGCGGGGTACTGCCCCACCACCGCGGCGCGCTCCAGCATCTGCTCCGGGGCGGTGAGGAAGGCGATCAGGCGGTACGCCTCATCGGGGTGGCGGGAGTGGGCGTTCACGGCGAGCTGCGCGCCGCCCAGCGCGGCGGTCGGCCGCCCCCCCGGCGCGGCGGGCATGGGCGCCACGGCGAAGCGGCCGGCGACGCGCGACTCCGCCGTGTCCCCCAGCAGGGCGGCGGCGTACGGCCAGTTGCGCATGAACACCGCGGTCCCATTCTGGAAGGCGAAGCGGGCTTCCTCCTCGTGCCAGGTCAGCACCTCCCGCGGGGCGATCCCGCCGCGGGCCACCTGGGCGCGCATGAAGCGCAGCGCGCGCACCGCCTCGGGCGAGCCCACCGCCACCCGGGCGTCGGGGGTGAGGATGGCGCCCCCGAAGCCGCCCAGGTACTCCAGGAACACGGTCACCAGCCCCTCATAGCGCGCGCCCTGCCAGACGATGCCGCGTCGCGGCGGCGCGGTGCCCGGCCGGGCGCGCCGGGCCTGCGCCTCCAGCTCGTCCAGGGTGCGCGGGGCAGTGGGGACCAGGTCGGTGCGCCAGTACAGCATCCCCACGTCCATGAACCATGGGAGGGCGTACAGCGTGTCGCGCCAGGTGTTGGCCTCCAGGCTGGCGGGGAAGAGGTCGGCGCGGGGGGGGCCGTAGCGGTCCAGGGGGAGGATCCACCCGGCGGCCGCGAACTCCGGGGTCCACACCACGTCCAGCTGCAGCACGTCCGGCCTCCCCACCCGGGCGTTCAGCCACTGCACGTAGAGCTGGTGTCGCTGGGTGGCGTCGTCCGGGGTCTGCTGCACCTCCACGCGGACGCCGGGGTTCGCCGCCTCGAAGCGCGCCATCTGCCGGCGCAGCACCTCGCCCTCCTTCCCCAGCGCGCTCCCGGACACGGTGAGCCGCACGCCGTCGCCGCCGGCGTCCCCGCCGCACGCGGCGAGCAGCGCCAGGAGCGCCGTGGCCAGCACGCGGGCGGCGCGCGCGGGACGGCGGAGCACGGCGGTGGGAGGGAGCATGGGCGCGCGTGCGGGTGCGGGCGGAGCGAGACGGCCGCCCGGCGCGCAAGCGGTGTGCCCGGAAGCGGACTCCGGGCGCGGCTACGGGAGGGCCGTCAGCCGACGGTTGAGCGCGAACATCATGTGGCGGAACGAGGGGACCAGTCTTTCCGGCATCCCGACCACGTCGTGGAGCTCGACGAAGCCGAAGACACGCGAATCACCGCTGTGCGCCCTGTTGTCCCCGAGCACGAAGACGCTTCCACTCGGCACGACGATGGGTCCCCAGGAGCCCGGGGTCGGCGCGTAGCGATGGTCCAGGGCCCCGGGAACAAGAAAGGCCCAGTGCCAGTCGTGCGGCGGCTCGATCCCAGCCGAGCGGATGTTCGGGAGGTAGCGTTCGACCAGGGGAGCGCCGTTCAGGTGGAGTCTGCCGCCCCGGACCGAGACAGTGTCGCCGGGAAGGCCGATCACCCGCTTGACCATGCCGACGCCCCCCGGCCGTAATCGGAATAGGACGACGTCGCCGCGCATGGGCCGGTAACGAGCGCGAGCGGACTCGCCCGGTCGCCCGCTACGAAAGACGAGCAGATCCCCCGCGAAGAGCGCGGGCTCCATCGAGCGTCCGGCAACGCGGTAGCTCTCGACCCCGGCTGACTGGGCCAGCAGTGTCAGACCCGCTCCGATGCACGCACAGGCACCCCACCAGAGGACACGCGGGCGCATCGCGCTCAGGGGCTCGACACCGGGCGGCGGCGGGAGCCGGCCGGAACGGCCGCCTCGCCACTCCCCCCGATAGGGACCTGCTCGAGGTCCGGGAGCGGAGCCCCCCGCGCCAGCCACTCCCCGATCTCGTCCGTACCGACCTTCCGCGCGATCAGGACCTCGTCCCGTACCGTGTACTGGGTCCCCTCCCTCCCAGGGCCCTGCTCCCCGACGGACCTGTCGACCACCAGGACCTGCGGGGTAGCGGCGACCCCTGGGAGGTCTTCCCAGACGTATTTCAGCGTCCCGAGGTTGAGCCAGCTCCGGCCGGTCGCGACCTCGTCGAATTCCCCGAACTTCTCCAGGTGCGCGATCCCCTCTCGCACGTCCCAGTCGCGAGCGATCCCGACCGCGGCGAAGGACCGCCCGCTCCCCGCGGCACGACCTGAGAGCCGCAGCTTCAGCTCCTCGATCATCCCGGGCAGGTCCTCACGGTTGGAGGGCCCGCAGGCGGCGGAGCCTATGTAGACCATCGCCAGCTCGCGTCCTTCCCGGACGCGCCGCTCGGGCGCGTACACGCGTGTCCCACTCTCGGTGATGGACATCGTGCCGTGAACAGCATCCATTGCGTGGCGTGTGCTCGCGAAGCCAGCCCCGAACAGGACCAAGCCGCCGAGGAGAGCGCCCCCCACCCGCGCCGGTCCGCGCCTCATCGGCCCCTCCCACCGGTGCGCAGCTCGTAGACCATCACTTGCGGAAACGGGTCGTTCGTCGCCCCGAACAGCCGGGAACCCTCCACGTCGTAGATCCGGGGGAGGTGGCTCCCCACGTAGGCGCCCTGCCCCGTCCGCGCGGACAGCACGTATGTCCGCAGCTCGGAGTAGTCCCGGCCTTCAGCCCTGGAGGCAGGGTTGTGGTGCGCGGTCTGGACCATCACCATCCCGTCCGGCACCGCGGTGACCGCCTCTGCGACGTCGAACTCCGCGTCCGCGGTCAGGTACTCGATGGACGGCCTGCCATCCGGCTCCTGTCCCTCGACGATCGTCATGGGGACGAAGTCCCCCAGCCGCGACCTCCAGCGCAGGGTTCCATCGGGGGAGTAGCCGTGCACGACGGGCACGTGCTCGAAGAGGGTGACGACGGTCTGGGCGTCCTCGCTGCAGGCGATGCGACCATCCGAGAGCTGACTGCTCACCAGCGCGTTCGGAGACCGGTACGGCTCCCCGAAAGAGTGCAACCGCTCACCCGCGAGCGAAAATGCGTGAACGACGCCTTGGCCGGGTCTGTACGCCTGCACGTAGACCCTGTCTCCGAGCAGACAGAAGTCCTCGGGAGCGAAGTCGAGCTGGATCGTGCTACGCTGGGTGACCACGCCGTCGGTGCGTTCGAATATCTTCAGCTGGTTGTTCCGATCGGCCACGATGAACAGGCCCGTCCGGTCCCTTTCGAGCGCCTCTGGAGCAAGGAACTCGTTCGGCCCCCGCCCCGGCGCCCCGAACCTCTCGCTGATCGCCCCGTCTGAGCCGTAGACCCGGACCTGGTTGAAACGCGAATCGAGCACCGCGAAGCTCCCCTGGGCATCGCCCTCGATGTCCTCCACGCTTCCGAACACCTGGTGCTCAGGGCCTTCCAGCACTCCCAGCTTCAGGACCTCCCTCGCGGAACCGAGCTGCTCCAGAATGCCGCGTAGCTCTTCCGGCGGCCCACCCTCGTCCTCCATGCGGACCCAGGCTGCCAGCTCCGCACCCTCGGGAAGGTTCTCCCGCGTGGGGTGGACCTGCTTCCCGCCTGCGGCCACCTCCGGACCGCAGGCCGAGAGGAAGAGCAGCAGTCCCGCCACTGCCCGGTATCGCGCGGCCGCTGCATCAGCGCCGCCGGTTCCGCTTCGGTGCATGCGACTGTACCTGTCGGGATTCAGGGAAAATACTCCGGCAGGAGCCGGAGCCGTGAAAGGAGCCCGGCCCGGATCGAACGGCTGGCCCGTGCTCCCCGCCTACTCAGTGGCCGGTGAAACAGGCCACCGTCTTGCAGCCGCCGGTCACCACGTCACAGCCGGTGGTAGAGTTCATCTTGCAACTGCTCCCGCCCTCGCACTCGTCGTTCTCGCATCCTGCAGCGACTGGCTCCGCACTGACCGGCCCGAGCGCCGCGCCCGTCAGCACGCCGGCAGCCGCAAACGCAGTTCCTGTCACGAGCATCAGGCACACTTTCCTCCACCGAGCGGTCATGGTTCCCTCCAAGTGTGGATGGTGAGTCGGCGGTGACCTGAGCTAGACACCGCCGCATGTGGCAGATTCCCCACCAAGAGCGCAGCGCGTCTCACCTGGAGTTTCTGGGATCGGCCGGGTTGGATAGATCGATTGGAGCATTTGGCCGGCGGGGACCTTCGCTCACGGTTTATTCTATACCAACCGCGCGTAGTACGCCAGTAGTTGTTAGACCTTAAGATCCACGTGCTTGCATCAGGCCCTCCTTCCGCTTGCCTCCCCGCCCCCGCCGCCGCAAGATTACCGCGCCTCCTCACCCGGCAGGGACCCTCCACCGGACCTCCCCATGTCTCCCGAGTCCCAGCCGCCCACCCCGTCGCGGGCCCCCGGCCTCCTGGGCTCCGTCCCCCAGGCCATCGACCGCGTCAGCGGCCTCGTCGGCCGCACCGTGCTCTGGCTGGTGGCGGTGATGGTGGCCATCGGCGCCTACAACGCCGTCGCGCGCTACCTGAATCGCTTCACCGACGCCAACCTGGCCTCCAACGCGTACCTGGAGGCGCAGTGGTACCTGTTCAGCCTGGTCTTCCTCCTGGGAGCGGCCTACGCGCTCAAGGAGGACTCGCACGTGCGGGTGGACGTGCTCTACGGCCGGCTGGGCCCGCGGGGGAAGGCGTGGATCGACCTCGCGGGCACCCTGCTCTTCCTGATCCCCTTCTGCACGCTGATGCTCTGGGTCTCGTGGCCGTCGGTGGCCGCGTCGTGGCGGGTGCGCGAGGTCTCCCCCGACCCGGGCGGGCTGCCGCGCTACCCCATCAAGGCCGTGGTCCTGCTGGCCTTCGCGCTGCTGCTGCTCCAGGGCGTCGCCCAGGCGCTCAAGCAGGTGGCGCTGCTGCGCGGCGCGGCGCCGCCGGCGGAGCCGGGGCGCCACCGGCCGGAGGAGGTATGACGGGGGACTGGCTCGCCCCCCTGATGTTCGTGGGGGCGCTGGTGCTGATCTTCTCCGGCTACCCCGTGGCGTTCGCGCTGGGGGGGACGGCGCTGGTCTTCGCCTTCGTGGGGGTGGAGGCCGGGTACTTCGACTGGCACCTGCTGCTCGCCATGCCGGACCGGACGTTCGGCGTGATGAGCAACTACATCCTCCTGGCCGTGCCCTACTTCATCTTCATGGGCACCATGCTGGAGAAGTCCCGGCTGGCGGAGGACCTGCTGGAGACGGTGGGGATCCTCTTCGGGAGGATGCGCGGGGGGCTGGCGCTGGCGGTGGTCTTCGTGGGGACGCTGCTCGCCGCCGCGACCGGGGTGGTGGGCGCCTCGGTGACGGCGATGGGGCTCATCTCCCTCCCCGTGATGCTGCGCTACGGGTACGACCGGAAGCTGGCCTCCGGCGTCGTCACCGCCTCCGGCACGCTGGGGCAGATCATCCCGCCCAGTGTGGTGCTGGTGGTGCTCGGCGACCAGCTCGGCGTGTCGGTGGGCGACCTGTTCGTGGGATCGCTGGCGCCGGGGCTGCTGCTGGCGGGGATGTACGCGCTCTACGTGGTGGGGGTGTCCGTGGCGAGGCCCGGGGCCGCCCCGGCGCTCCCCCGCGACGTGCGCGACGTTCCGGCGGGGGCGCTGGCGCGGCGCGTGGCGCTGGTGATGGTGCCGCCGCTGGTGCTGATCGTGCTGGTGCTGGGGAGCATCTTCGCCGGTGTGGCGACGCCCACCGAAGCGGGGGCGCTGGGCGCGGTGGGGGCGGTGGCGCTCGCCGCGGCGAACCGGCGGCTCTCCGTGGCCGCCGTCCGCGACGCGCTGGAGTCCACGCTGCGGCTCACCGTGATGGTGATGTTCCTGCTGATCGGCTCCACCGCGTTCGCGCTGGTCTTCCGCGGCCTCTACGGCGACGTCTGGATCGAGGGGCTGCTCACCGGCCTCCCGGGCGGCGCGGTGGGGCTGCTGCTGGTCGCCAACCTGGCGATCTTCGCCCTGGGCTTCTTCATCGACTTCTTCGAGATCGCCTTCATCATCATCCCCCTGCTGGTCCCCGCGGTGCGGGCCCTGGGGATCGACCCCGTCTGGTTCGGGGTGATGGTGGCGATGAACCTCCAGACCTCGTTCCTGACGCCGCCCTTCGGCTTCGCGCTCTTCTACCTGCGCGGCATCGCCCCGCCGGAGCTGCGGACCTCGGAGATCTACCGCGGCGCCATCCCCTTCGTGCTGATCCAGCTCCTGGCGCTGCTGCTGGTGATCCTCTTCCCGGGGCTGGTGACGCGCTAGGCGGGGGCGGCGCCGGGGTCGAGGGCCACTCCGGGCCCGGGCGCTCATGTTTGGCCTACCGGGCCGCCAGCCGGGGGAAGGCGAACTGCTCGTACGCCTGGTCGGCGGTGCCGAACCAGCGGTAGGTGTCGCCCCGCCACTTCCTCCACTCGTCGTAGATGCGGCGGTAGGCGGCGTCGCGCCCGGCCTGCTCCTCGAAGAGCGCCGTGGACTGCTGAAGGGCGGCCTGCATCATGTCCTCGGGGAAGGGGACGAGCTGCACCCCCTCCCCCACCAGCCGCTCCAGAGCCGGCGGGTTGAGCGCGTCGTAGCGGGCCATCATGTCCAGGCTGGCCTCGCGCGCGGCCACCTCGAAAGCCTCCTGGTAGCCCTTCGGGAGCTGGTCCCAGGCGGCCCGGTTGACGTAGAAGGAGAGCGCCGGGCCCGGCTCCCACCACCCCGGGTAGTGGTAGTTCCTGACGATCTTGTGGAAGCCCAGCTTCTCGTCGTCGTACGGTCCCACCCACTCGGTGGCGTCGATGGCGCCGCGCTCCAGGGCGGGGTAGATGTCGCCGCCCGAGAGCACCTGCACCGACACCCCCAGCCGGCTCATCACCTCGCCCCCCAGGCCGGGGATGCGCATCTTGAGGCCGCGCAGGTCGGCGACGGAGCGGACCGGGCGGCGGAACCAGCCGCCCATCTGCGCGCCCGTGTTCCCCCCGGGGAAGTTGACGACGTTGAAGTCGGCGAACACCTCGCGCATGCGCTCCAGCCCGCCGCCGTGCAGGAGCCAGGCGTTGTGGCCGCGCACCGTGAGGCCGAAGGGGACGGCGCAGTCGAAGGCGAGGGCGGGGTTCTTCCCGGTGTAGTAGTAGGAGGCGGAGTGGCCGGCCTGCACGGTGCCCTGCTGGACCGCGTCCAGCACCTGGAGCCCGGGGACCAGCTCGCCGGCGGGGTAGGCGCGGACCTGGAAGCGGCCGTCGGTGAGCGCCGCCACGCGCTTCGCCAGCGTCTCCGAGGCGCCGAAGATGGTGTCCAGCCCGCGCGGGAAGCTGGAGACCATGCGCCACGTGACCCGGCGGCCGGTCTGCACGGCGGGGGCGCCGCCGCCCCCCTCCTCCCCGCCCGCGCACCCGGCCAGGCCGCCGGCCGCGAGGCCCAGCACGGCTTTCTTCGCGAACTCACGTCTCTCCATTGGCACGCTCCCGGCGGGGGTGGGACGAGGGGAGGGGTGGGACCGGGGGAACATACATCCCCCGCCACGGGCCGCAACGGCGGCCCCGGACCCGAGCAGGAGGGATCGCATGGCGGTCGTCACGGTCGCGCGGCAGCTGGGCGCCGGGGGCGGCGCCGTCGCCACCCGGGTGGCCGAGGCGCTGGGCTGGCGCCTGCTGGACCGCGCGCTGGTGGAGCGCATCGCGTCGGAGCTGGAGGTGGCCCCCGAGCAGGTGGAGTGGTGCGACGAGCGGGTGGAGAGCTTCGTGGAGCGCCTGGGGACGTACCTGGCGGAGGGGTTCCCCGAGCTGATGGCCACGCCGTCCCCGCCGGTCTCGCCGGAGCTGGCGGCCCGGGCGGCGCGGCGGATCGTGGCCGCCGCTGCGGAGGAGGGTCCGGCGGTGGTGGTGGGGCACGGCGCGCAGTGCATCCTCCAGGGGCACCCGCGCTCGCTGCACGTGCTGGTGCACGCCCCGCGCGCGCTGCGGGTGGAGCGCGCCGGGGAGCGCTACCGCGTGGACGCGCGCGAGGCGGAGGAGCGCATCCGCCGCTCCGACGCGGACCGGCGCCGCTACGTGCGCGAGCACTTCGGGCGCGACTGGCTGGACCCGGCGCTCTACGGGCTGTGCGTGGACACGGGGGCGCTGGGGACGGACGGCGCCGCGGGGCTGGTGGTGGCGGCGGCGCGGCGGATGTTCGGGGTGGAGGCGGGCCCCCGCTGACGCGCGGGGTTGCGCCCTGCCGCGGCGGGCCGCATCCTCATGCGCTCGCGTCCCCGGCCCGCGGAAGGCGGCCGGGGCCTTCGACTTGACTCGCGGAGAAGGCGGCGGGAGCGCATGGGGGACGGGAACGGTCGGGTGCGGCTGGGGCACATCGTCTACAGCAACTGCTTCCCCGTGCACGCGGGGATCCTGGACCGGGGCCCCCCGGAGTGGCTGGTGGTGGAGGAGGGGGTCCCCTCCCGCCTGAACGGCCTGCTGGAGCGCGGCGAGATCGACGTGGCCCCCTGCTCCAGCATCGAGTACGCCCGCCACGCCGACCGCTACCGCGTCCTCCCCGACCTGGTGATCGGCTCGCGCGGCCCGGTGCGCAGCATCCTCTTCCTGGCGGACCTGCACCCCTCCGGGCTGGACGGCCGCACGGTGGCGCTCCCCACCGCCTCGGCCACCTCGGTGGTGCTCCTGAAGGTGCTGCTCCGCGTCCGCTGGGGGGTGCGCCCGCGCTTCGTCTGGTTCGACCAGGCGTCCCAGGACCCCTTCGCCGGCGGCGCGGAGGGCGCGCTCTTCATCGGAGACGTGGCGCTGCGCGCCGGCCTGCACCCCGAGCGGCCCTTCCGCTTCGACCTGGGGGCGGAGTGGTGGGAGGAGACGGGGCTCCCCTTCGCCTTCGCGGTCTGGCAGGCGGGGAGCGGCGGCGACGCGGAGCTGCGCCGCCTGCACGCCGCGCTGCTGGAGTCGCGCGCCTACGGGCTGGAGCACCGGCGCGAGCTGGCCTGCCGCTGGGCGGGCCGCTTCGGCTTCGAGCCCGCCATGCTGGACGACTACTGGCGCGGCCTCCGCTACGAGCTGGACGCCCCCATGCTGGAGGGTCTGCGGACCTTCTACCGGCTGGCGGCGGAGACCGGGGAGCTGGCGGAGGCGCCGGAGGTGCGCTGGGTGGAGTGACCGCCGCGGCACGAGGTCGCGCGGGCGTACGTACGCGCCGCTCCCGCCTAGGTCGCCCCCGCGCTCCGGTCCAGGCGGAAGACGGCGCCGTTGTACATCAGGCTGTCCGCGCGGCCCGCCCCGATGAAGAAGCTCACGATCGCGCCGCTGCCCGGGACCAGCTCCACGCGCAACTGGCGGCCGCCCACGTCGACCGGCTCCATGGGGCTCCCAAGAACGCCGATGCGGGCCTCCAGCCGCCCGGGACCGCTCTGCCGGATCTCCATCGAGCCGCTCGTCGGGCTGCGGTAGGTTCCCACGTAGGCCGCCGGGGGGAGGGCGAGGCTTTCTGGCCGCGCCGCCCGCCGCTCCCGGTCGCGCTCGATGGACTTCCGCACGCGCGCAGCGTCGTTGCGGAGAAAGGCCATCGCTGAGTCGTACTTCTCCTCCAGCCCCGGCTTCTCCCGCAGCCGGTCGTAGACGTAGGCGGCCACCACCTCCGGCACGAAGTAGCCCTGCGCCGACTCGTTGGTCAGCACCGCGACCCCCAGACCGTGCTCCGGCATGAAGGAGACGTGCGCCCGGAAGCCGGGGTAGTTACCGAAGTGGTGGACGAGCACGTCCCCCTCGTACCGTCCGTGATACCAGCCGAGGCCGTAGCCCTCCCGCGCGAACCGGTAGAACTCGGCGTCGGTCGTGGCCTGCATGCGCTGCGCCTCCCGGACAGCCGCCTCCGGCAGAGCCTGGCGGCCGTCGAGCCTGCCACCGTTCAGGTTGGCCTCGAGCCAGCGGGCCAGGTCCTCCGCGGTCGTGACCATCCCCCCGGCGGCGTGCATGTTGGCGTCCGTCTTGATGTAGGGGCGTACCTCGAAACGTTCGTCCAGGTCGACGCCGTGCGGGAGGGCGAGCTGCCGGTCGTCGGCCGCGCTGCGGTTGGCACTGGTCCGCCCCATCCCGAGCGGGGCGAAGATCTCACGTTCGAGCACGTCCTTCCAGCTCCCGTTGCTGGCGGCGTCCATCGCGAGGCTGGCCACGACGTACCCGACGTTCCCGTAGTCGAAGCCGGGCTCCAGCACGTCAGACTGCGCGAGCAGGTCGATCAGCGTGCGGCGGTCGTGCTCGCCGCTGTACGCGGTCCGGAAGACGATCGCCCCGTTCTCGATCCTGGACGTGTGGGACAGCAGCTGGCGCAGCGTGGCCGAGTCGGCGGAGAGCGGCGCGGGCAGGCTCGCCTCCGGCAGCCAGCGGCTGAGGGGGTCGTCCAGGTCCCAGACGCCCTTCGCCTCGAGGATGGCCGCGGCCGTACCCGTGAAGCTCTTGGTGGAGGACGCGATGTAGAACAGCGTCCGCGGGGTGACGGGCGCGCCGGACGAGACATCGGCGACCCCGAAGCCGCGGAGGTACACGACCGCCGTGTCGCGCACCACGGCTACGGCCATGCCGGGCACGAGCCGTAGCTCGGCGAACATGCGCTCGAGGAACGGGTCCAGCAGCGGGGCGGCCGAGCCCCGCCCCGGCGGTGACGCGCCGGACGGCGGCGCCGCGCAGGCGGTCGTCAACGTGGCGCAGGTCAGGAAGTGGAACGCCGTGCGGATCGTGAGCCCGCGGACGCGCAGCTTCTTGTCGTGCATCGGGGTCTCCAGGTCGGCCGGGGAGCGGGTCTGCTCACATCCTAACGCGGCCGACGACGGCGCGCTTGAACGGATGAAACATCCCGGCCCGCCGGGGCGAGAGATGGAGGGGCGACTACTCTTCGACGGCCCGACCCAGCCGCCTGAACACCGAGGGGGAGACCCCGAGCGTGTCCCTGAACTCGCGGCACATGTGGCTCTGGTCCGAGAACGCGCACTGGTGGGCGACGCTGCCGATGCGGCTCTCCGGGTTCCCCAGCAGGGCCTCTGCCGCGCGCTGGAGCCGCAGCCACCGCGCGTGGGCGGTGGGAGAGCGGCCGAAGTGGCGACGGAAGGCGCGGGCGAGATGGACCGGGTGAACGCCCGCCCGCGCGGCAAGCTCGCGGATCGGCGGACGGCGGCCCGTCTCCCGGAGCTCTTCTTCCGCTTCCAGGACCCACGGCGGCGGCCGCGATCCGCCCGGGGGACCCCTCTCGCCGAGTGCGGCGAGCAGCTCGATGGCCACGTCCTCCGGATGCCGGGCGAACCGGCCCGCGGCCGCCATCCGGTAGACCTCGAGGACCCCCGCCGCGGTCCCCGGCTTCCGGATCCAGCGCCACTCGCGCACCTCCTCCCGGGGAGCGGCAAGTCTCTCCAGGCGCCCCGGATCGAGTTCGAGGGAGAGGGTCCGCAGTCCGACCCGCCCGTACCGACACGCGTGCTCGACGCCTGCCGGCTTCACCACCACGCTCAGGGTGCGGCCGTCCACCGTCCGCGGGCCCACCCTCTCCTCGACGGAGCCGGCGAGGATCAGGGACACGCTCGTGTGCTCGTGGGCGTGGACCCGCTGGTGAAGCCCACCCGCGTAGTCCACTCGGATCAGCTTGATACCGGGTCCGCTGAGGAGAGTGCTCGAAGCCACGGGCGCCCGCTCGTCCATGTATCCCGGTTCCGGTGCAGGGTATCCGTGCGACGGCCCGTCACCCGGGACCGACGCCCCGCAGCGACCGCCCAGCCAATGTTGCAGCCGGGGCGGCCCTGCTACAAGCCCTTTCGAACCGGAGCGAGAGCAAGTAGACCGTCCGGCGGAGGTGCAACGCGCGGAGGGGGGCGGACCACGTGGTCCGC
>DATABU010000816.1:0-18485 GCA_036259415.1 Longimicrobiaceae bacterium | reverse complement strand
GGGGCCGTGTGAAGGTCAAACTGCATGCCAGCGACGCGGCGGAACAGATGACGCAAGCGCCCGGTTCTGCTCCGGCTAGCCGAGGAGCGCCTCCAGCCGCTGCACCTCGTCCCCCACGGCCGCGGCCACCTGCGACGCGTGCGCGTCCAGGCCGGTGGCTGCCGCGTTCACCCCCAGGTTCAGGAGGCGGTAGGCCCGGAAGAAGGCGAGGAGCGCCGGGTCCAGCTCGCGGCCGTAGCCCGCCCGCGCGGTCTCCAGCCACCCGTCCGGGAGCGGCATCCCGAAGAGCGGGCCGTGCATCAGCTCCATGATGGCCCAGTCCGCCTCGGCGGGCGCGGAGAACGCCTCCTCCAGGTCCAGGAGCCCCACGCAGAGCACCTCCTCGCCGTCCTCGGTGCAGAAGACGTTTCCCATGTGCATGTCCCCGTGCACCAGCACGGCCGTGCGGCGCGCGGCGCGCGCCTGCGCGGCGGGAGCGGCCTGCGCGAGCCGCTCGGTCGCCCCGGCCGCGGCGGCCCACACCCCGCGGATGGCGGGGAGGAGGCGTCCCTCCAGGTCGCCGCGGACGTTGCCGCCGGCGAGGAGCGGCACGCCGCTCCCGTGGGCGGGGACCGCGTGGATGCGCGCGAGAAGCTCCCCCCAGCTCCGCAGCGCCCGTTCCCGTGCGGGTTCGGAGAGCGCGGGCCACAGCTCCTTGAGCACGGGGAGGGGGACGCGCCAGTAGCTCTCCACCGGGACTTCGCCGTCCAGCAGCGGGAAGGCCAGGTGCTCGGGGGCGGTCACCCCGGCGCGCTCGCGGAGGAAGGTCGCCGCGTTCCGCGCGTTCTCGAACCGCTCCGCGGCAGTCTCGGGGTAGTCGCGGGCGCGCTTGAGCATCAGCGTGCGCCCCCGCCCGAAGCGCACCTCCGCCACGTGGTTCCAGTTCCCGTCGGGGTGCACGATCTCCCGCGGGGGGGCGCCCCCCACCTGCCTGGACGCGACCCGCAGCAGGGCGTCCAGCCCGGGCCAGTTGCTCCCGGCGTCGGCCCGAGAGACGGGGGTGCTGGCCGTGGCGGTACGGGTCATCGGCATTCCTCCTGGTCCGGGGTGCGTCTTCCTGGGCCCCGCCGTCCGGGGGCCCGCCGGTCGTCCCCTGTTACACGACCGCCGTGCCAACGTGGCGCTGCATCCCCGGCCGGGGTAGCTGCTCCCGAAAAGAACAGGTGCGGGGCGGCCGCCCCGCACCCTCCGTTCCACCCCGCCGCGGCTCACCCGACCGTCTCGTACCGCGCCTCCGGTCCGGCCACCGGCTCCGGCGAGAGCCGGTAGAGCGAGCGCAGCCGGGCGGCGGCGGCCTCCCAGCCGGCCTCCGTGCGCGCGTGGACCTCGGCCAGCGGCTCGCCCGGCCCCACGCGGTCGCCGATGCGGGCTCGCAGCACGACGCCCACCGCGGGGTCCACCGGGTCCGTCTTGACCCGGCGCCCGGCGCCCAGCTCCAGCGCCGCCACGCCCACGCCCCGGGCGTCCAGCGCGGCCACCCAGCGGTCGCCCTCCGCGTCGGAGACCACCCCGCGCACCACGGGGGCGCGGGGGAGCACGGCGTCGGGGTCGTCCACCACGCGCGGGTCGCCGCCCTGGGCGCGCACCAGCTCCGCCAGGACCTCGGCGCCGCGGCCGGCGCGGCGCAGCTCCTCCAGCCGGACGCGGGCCTCCTCCCCGTCGGCGGCCAGGCCGGCCAGGACGAGCAGGTGCGTGCCCAGCTCCAGGGTGAGCTTCCACAGCTCGGGGGGCCCCCCGCCGCGCAGCGTGTCCACCGCCTCGCGCACCTCCAGCGCGTTCCCCACCGCCCGGCCCAGCGGCTCCTCCATGGGGCTGAGCACCGCCCGAGTCCGCCGCCCCGCCCCCTCCCCGATGCGCACCAGCGCCCCCGCCAGCTCCCGCGCCTCCTCCACGGTGGGCATGAAGGCGCCGGCGCCCCACTTCACGTCCAGCACCACCGTCCGCGCGCCGCCGGCCAGCTTCTTGGACATGATGCTCGCGGCGATCAGCGGCACCGACTCAACCGTGCCGGTCACGTCGCGAAGCGCGTACAGCGCGCCGTCGGCGGGGACCAGCTCCGGGCTCTGCCCCACCAGCGCGCAGCCGATGCGCGACACCTGGGCGCGCATCTCGTCCAGCCCCAGGCCCACGCGGAAGCCGGGGATCGCCTCCAGCTTGTCCAGCGTCCCCCCGGTGTGCCCCAGCCCGCGGCCGGACATCTTCACGAACGCAGCCCCCGCGGCAGCCATCAGCGGCACCAGCACCAGCGAGGTCTTGTCGCCCACGCCGCCGGTGCTGTGCTTGTCCACGGTGGGGCGGTCCAGCCCGCTCCAGTCCAGCACCGTGCCGCTCTCCACCATGGCCCGGGTGAGCGCCAGCGTCTCCGCGTCGGTCATCCCCCGCCAGACCACCGCCATCAGCCAGGCGGCCATCTGGTAGTCGGGGATGCGCTGCGCCACGAACCCCTCGCAGAGCCAGCGGATCTCCTCCGCGCCCAGCTCGCCGCCGCGCTTCTTGCGGTCGATGAGCGCCACCATGCTCGGCCCGGCGCTCATGCGTCCCGCGCCGGCGCCGGCAGGCGGCTCTCGTCGAAGGCGCCGGGGAGGAGGTCGCGCACGGTGGCGGCGGTATGGCCGTCCGCGGCGGGGGTCACCACCACCATCTCGGGGCCGAACTCGTAGAGCACCTGGCGGCAGGCGCCGCAGGGGGCGCAGGGGGCGTCGTCCTGCGGGCCCACCACCGCCACCGCCCGGAAGCCGCGCACCCCCTCGGAGACGGCCTTCGCCACCGCGGCCCGCTCCGCGCAGATGGTGAGCCCGTAGGAGGCGTTCTCCAGGTTGCAACCCGTGAACACCCGTCCGTCCGCGGCCAGCAGGGCGGCCCCCACCGTGAAGCGGGAGTAGGGGACGTAGGCGTTGGCTCGCACTTCGCGTGCGCGGTTGAGGAGCATCTCCGCCGTTCCGGGGGGGAGCGGCTGGGGGGCGTCGTGGCTCAAGGATACCGTCCGTGGGCTGCGTTCGGGCGCGCGGCGGGGCGCCCGCGCCGGCAGGCAAATATACGCGGCGGCGCCGCCGCCGCACACCGGGAGGGAGGCACCATGGACCGGGAGGCGTACCTGGAGGGGCTGTTGGACGAGGACGCAGTGCTGCGAGGAGTGCGGGAGCGGAGCGAGGCGGGGGGGCTGCCCCCCATCTCCGTGGCGCCCGGCTACGGGCGGCTGCTGACGGTGCTGGTGCGGGCCTGCCGCGCGCGCGAGGTGCTGGAGGTGGGCGCGCTGGGCGGCTACAGCGGGATCTGCCTGGCGCGCGGGCTGGGCCCGGACGGGCGCCTGATGTCGCTGGAGGTGGAGGAGGCGTACGCCCGCGTCGCCGCGGAGAGCCTGCGCGCCGCCGGCCTGGGCGACCGGGTGGAGTACCGCGTGGGCCCCGCGCTGGAGAGCATGCGGGCCCTGGAGGGGGAGGGGCGCCGCTTCGACTTCTTCTTCATAGACGCCGACAAGGAGAGCTACCCCGGCTACCTGGAGCTCGCCCTCCGCCTGGCCCGGCCCGGCGCGCTGGTCGCGGCCGACAACGCCCTCTGGCACGACCGGGTGCTCGACCCCGGGAACGTCTCCGCGCCCGCCGAGGCCATGCGCCGCTTCAACCGCGAGCTGTCCCGCCACCCGCGCCTGACCGCCGTGGTCCTCCCGGCATACGACGGCCTGGCGCTGGCGGTGGTGGACGGGTGAGCCGCGGGCGGCCTACCTCCGCCGCCCGCGCTCGAAGCTGTCGGTCACCTCCCGCAGCAGCCGCTCCACCGGGTCGCCGGGGCGGGGGAAGAAGAGCGCGTCGGAGAGGGTGTTCAGCGCGCCGCGAACGTTGCTGAACTCGTCCGAGAAGCGCAGGAACAGGTCCCCCACGCCGTGCCGGAGCGCCAGCTCCGTGGCTGCGGCGGCGCGGAAGCCGCCCGCCCCCAGCTCGTCGTAGTAGGCGAGCGGAGGGGCGCCGCGGCGCTGCACCCGGTGGGTGATGTGGTCCGGGAACACGCCGGCCAGCCAGAGGGCGAAGTTCCCCAGGTGGACCCGGAGCTGGAACTCGCGCTCGCCGCGGGCCTCCTGCAGCGCCTCCAGGACGTCGGTCAGGTAGCGGAAGTTGTCCTCCCCGGTGGGGGAGGCGCGGTGGGCGCGCCCGGCATTGCCGAACTCCAGGAGCAGTGCGGCCGTGTAGTCCGCCAGCCGGCGGTCCGCGATCTCCCGCTCCAGGAGCGCGTGCCGGACCAGGAGGTAGAAGAAGAGCGGGGCGGGGGCCCGGCTGATCCCCCCCCGCTGCAGCAGGGCGCGCAGCAGCAGCGGGTCGTCCAGGAGGGCGTCCAGCCCCCCCTCCCGCAGCCGCTCCTCCCCCCCCGGCCCGGCCAGGGCCAGGAGCAGCTCCGCCTCCCTGCGTCCGAACGAAGCCCTCACGTTTGGCTGGATCATGCGTTCCTCCGTGGATGCGCTGAAGCCTCCCCGATCTCTTCTACTTCGACGCCGCGAGGTTGTTTCGGCACCTCCCTTTCCCGGTGCGGATGCGCAGCCGGCGTGCCACCCGCGCGCGGCATGCGGTATGCGAATCCGCCTGGGTTTACCCGTTTTGCGGGCCCCCGCGGGAGCGGCGGCCCGGATGGAACCCCGGCGTGCGTTACTGGTGGAGAACCCCGCGACGGCCCTGCTCGACGCCCTCTCCGACGGGGTGCTCCTGATCGGTCCCGACTGGCGCGTGCTGCACGTGAACCCCACGGCCGCGGCGCTGCTCCAGGTGGACCCGGCCGAGGTCACGGGACTTCGGATCGGGACGGACCTCCCCGAGCCCCCCGCCGGGCGCATGGCCGTGTACCGCGAGGTCATGCGCGAGCGGAAGATGCGGCGCATGCGCTCGGTCGTGCTGGAGCGGCCCGAGCTCGCCGGGCGCTGCTTCGACGCCGAGGTGCACCCCTCGCCCGCGGGCGGGATCGTGATCGTCTTCCGCGACGTCACCGAGCGCGCCGCCGAGGAGGCCGCCGCCCGCGCCCGGGCCGACGAGGCCGAGCGGCGCATCCGCGAGAGCGAGGCGTTGCGCGAGATCGGGCGGGACCTGCTCTCCCGCACCGACCGCGACACCGTGCTCCACCGCATCGCCCGGCACGTGCGCGACCTGCTGGGCGCCGGCTACGCCGCGGTGGCGGTGGTGGGCGAGGGCGGGGAGACCTCCTGGCCCGCGGTGGTGGGGGCCCGCAACGGGGAGTGGCGGCACACCCGCTTTCCGCCGGGGACGGGGACCGCGGGGAGGGTGGTGTCAGCCGCCGCCCCGCTGGTGATCGAGGGCTTCCCCGGGAACCCGGACTTCCCGCCGGAGGAGTTCCCCGTGCATGCCGCCGAGGGGATGCGCTCCGCGCTGGGCGTCCCGCTGCTGGGCCCGGCGGGGGAGGCGTTCGGCGCGCTGATCGCCGGGTGGCGCGTCCCGGCGCGGGTCGGCGAGCGCGAGGTGGAGCTGGCGCGCGCCCTGGCGCAGTCGGCGAGCCTGGCGCTGGAGAACGCCCGCCTCTTCCAGGAGGCCGACCGGGCGCGGGCGGCGGCCGAGGCGGCGAACCGGGCCAAGAGCCAGTTCCTGGCCAACATGAGCCACGAGATCCGCACCCCCATCAACGCCATCGTCGGCTACGCCGACCTGCTGGAGCTGGAGATCTCCGGCCCGCTCACCCCGGACCAGCGCGGCCAGGTGGGGCGCATCCGCGCCAGCGGCGACCACCTGCTGGGGCTGGTGAACGACATCCTCGACCTCTCCAAGGTGGAGGCCGGGAGCATGCAGGTCTCCCGGGAGCGGAGCCCGCTGCGCGGGGCGGTGCTGGAGGCGCTCGCCCTGGTGGGCCCCCAGGCCGCCGCGCGCGAGGTGCGGCTGGAGGAGGCGGCGGGGTGCTCGCCGGAGGTGGAGTACTGCGGGGACGAGGACCGCGTGCGGCAGATCCTGGTGAACCTGCTCTCCAACGCGGTCAAGTTCACCGCGCGCGGGGGGAGCGTCCAGGTCCTCTGCGGGGTGACCGAGCGGCCCGACCCCCAGGCGCACCTCGCCCCCCGCGGCGGCTGGATCCGGGTGGACGTGCGGGACACCGGCATCGGCATCCCCCCGGAGCGGCTGGCGGCGGTGTTCGACCCCTTCGTGCAGGTGGAGACCGGCTACACCCGCAGCAGCGGGGGGACGGGGCTGGGGCTGACCATCTCCCGCAGGCTGGCGCGGCTCATGGACGGCGACCTGACCGTGCGCAGCCGCCCGGGCGAGGGCTCCTGCTTCACCCTCTGGCTCCCCCTGGCGCCCGCGGCCGGGAGCGAGCCCGAGGCCCCCGGCTGGGTGGACGAGGCGGAGCGGGTGCGCGGCCTGGCCGGGGTGGGGCGGGCCATCGTCCGGCGGGCGGAGCCGGTGGTGTGCGACCTGGCCGACCGCCTCCAGGAGGAAGGGGAGGTGCCGGTGCACGGGGTCAGCCGCGCGCAGGTGGAGGACCACACCTCCACCTTCCTGGTGGACATCGGGCTGGCGCTGGTGGCGCTCGGCGAGGGCGGGGCCGCGCCGGAGCTGATGAAGGACGGCTCGCAGATCCAGCGCCTGATCTCCGAGCGCCACGGGGCGCAGCGGGCCCGGCTGGGGTGGACGGGGGACGACCTGCGGAGGGAGTTCGCGCTGCTGCGCGCGCAGACCGCGCGCGCCGTGCGCGACGAGCTGCGCCCCCTCCCCGCGGGGATGACTCCGGCGGACGTGGACGCCGCCCTGGGCGTGTTCGAGCGGCTCCTGGAGCAGGCGGAGCGCATCAGCCTGGAGAGCCTGGCGCGGCACGCGCAGACGGGGGAGGCGGCGGCGCGCGGGGCGGATCCCGGCGGGGAGGGGGCATGATCCGCTACGGGCCGGCGGGGTGGAGCTACGACGACTGGGCGGGGATCGTCTACCCCCGGCCCAAGCCGAAGGGCTTCGACCCGCTCCAGTACCTGGCGGGGTACTTCGACACCATCGAGGTGAACTCCACCTTCTACCGCCCCGCGCGCCGCGAGGTCGCGGAGAAGTGGCTCCGCCGCACCCGCTTCAACCCCGCCTTCCGCTTCACCGCCAAGCTGTGGAAGCGCTTCACCCACGAGCGCAAGGAGGCGTGGACCGCGGCCGAGGTGGCGCAGGCCCGCGCCGCCTTCGACCCCATGCTGGACGAGGGGAAGCTTGGCGCGCTCCTCCTCCAGTTCCCCTGGTCGTTCCGCCGCACCGACGAGAACCGCGAGTGGCTCGACGACCTGGCCGGGGCGTTCGCGGACTTCCCACTGGTGCTGGAGGTGCGGCACGAGAGCTGGAACACGCCGGAGCTCTTCCGCGAGCTGGGGGAGCGGGGGATCGGCTTCGTCAACATCGACCAGCCGCTCTTCCACGACTCCATCGCCCCGAGCGCCCACGCCACCTCCCCGGTGGGGTACGTGCGGGTGCACGGCCGCAACTACCGGGACTGGTTCCGCGACAAGGCCGCGCCCCACGAGCGCTACGACTACCTGTACACTGCGGAGGAGCTGGAGCCCTGGGCCGAGCGTGCTCGGGAGATCGACGCGGAGCCGCGGACCCGCGACACCTTCGTGGTCACCAACAACCACTACCGCGGCAAGGGGATCACCAACGCCGTGATGCTGCGGAGCCTGGTGGAGGGGAAGCGGGTCCCCGCGCCCCCCGGGCTGTTCGCGGAGTACGGCGAGGCGCTGGAGGGGCACGCCTGGCCCGCCGAGCCGGAGCCGCAGCCGGGGTGAGCGCGGCGCTACCGAAAGGCAAATCCCTGTTCCCGGCTCCGCTGCAAAACCCTTGAGGCGGGCGGGGTTGCGCGGTCCGCAGACTCATGTCCCGGAAATGTATGATTCGCTCCCCCGGGGTCCGGCGCGTAAGGGTAACGGTTCCAACGTGCTACGCTTCTCTGTCGCAGTCCGGAAAGCTTGCGAATGGCCACAGCGCCCACTAGCTTGTGACCACTGCCGCCCCTCCGGCGTCATCGGCGGTGGGACGTCCGTTCCACTCTCCTCTCCCGCACCTCTCTCGTTTCCCCGGGGGGCCCCATGGGTCCGAAGACCGTCCTGCTCGTCGATTCCCACAGCGACAGCCGCGTCGTCTACGCCACGATGCTCACGCACTCCGGCTTCCGGGTGCTGGAGGCGGGCGACGACGAGGAGGGGCTGCGGCTCGCCCGCGTCGGGGGCCCCGACCTGATCCTCACCGAGCTGTTCCCGTGGGGCGGCGGGAAGATGCTCCCCGAGCGCCTGCGCGAGGTCCCGGAGACGGCGTCCATCCCGGTGATCGCGGTGACCGCGCACATCGTCCCGGCGGAGTGGGAGGAGGCGCTGAAGCGGAGCTGCGCTCGCGTGCTCACCAAGCCGTGCGGGCCCCGCCGCATCCTGGATGAGGTGCGGCGCCTGGTCTGACGTTGACGAGACGAGGCATCGCCCGTTAGTGACTGGTTGCGGGCGCGGGGGTGCCCGCCCACCCCTTCGAAGCGAGTGTGCCTCGAGCAAGAAGGATCTGCTCCGGGGTAAACCTTAGCTTTCGCTCTCCCCAGTGGTGCACCGCGGCGATGGTCTCCTCATCGGTCACCGTTCCCTCACGTGTCACCACCCAGTGAACCGTCGAGAGTAACTCCAGCCCGTAAGGAGTCTCGAACCCCTCAACCAGGTGGGTGACCCGATCAAAGCGTCGCCGGGTCTCCGCATGCTCTTGAAGGAATCGGGCCGCGTCCTGCACTGCCCCGGGGACGAGTTCCAGCTGGACGTCCGGCCGGTCGGCCCCATCCGCATAGCCCGAGATGAAGTGCCCCTCAATGTGCGACAGCACGTGCCTGAGGTTCACGGAATAGGGACCGTATCGTCCCTTTTCATAGCGAAGGCGCAGCGGCTCGCCAGCGGCTTCCATGAAATAAGCGAGTTTGTGGACCTCCAGGAGTGTAACGAACGGGTCCATCAAGCCGGCCAGGTAGCGGTGCATGAGTCCGACCAGCGCGGCTCGGCCAGGCGTCATGTTCGGGACTTTGGCCGACTTGACCATGCGCTCCGCGGCGGGCGCACCTGCGGGCTCGAAGACGAGCGCCCGTACATCGGGTAGCTCGCGGAAGGCGTCTTCGATCATCGGGCGCACGTCGGCCCAATCCAGCCCACCGAGCCCGCAGCCGAGCGGAGGGATCGCAATGGAGCGGATCTCGAGACGCCTGACCTCTTCGACCAGGGCGCGCAGCCCGGATTCGATATCGGAAAGACGGCTCCGCCCGCGCCAGTGCCGCTTCGTGGGGAAGTTGATCACGTACCGAGGATTGGTAAACTGCCCGGTGTCGAAGACAAACATGCGTCCGGGCTCCACCTCGCCGCGCTTGCACGCCGCCGCGTATGCCGTGAAGTTCTGCGGGAACGCGTTCTTCATCTGGAGCGCGATCCCTCGCCCCATCACACCAACGCAATTGACTGTGTTGACCTGCGCTTCCACGTCGGCGGCGAGGATGTCACCTCGGGTCAGTTCGATCATGATCGTGTGCGCTCTCCCTTAGTAGTACCAGGCCGGCAGGATCTCGACGCGCGGCTGGTGCGGCAGGTCCTCCATCGCCGCGACCACACGGTTCCGGATCCCGCTGGCTGATACCCCGATTCGTCTGACCAGTGTCCAGGGGAACGATCCGTAGACGAGGAACTCGGCCTGCTTCCCTTCCTTGATCTCGGGCGCCCTCCAGTCGTTTGCAGCAACCGCAGACCAGTTGACCTGATCGAGCTGGTCGAGGCTTCGGCGGAAGAGGGAAGCCGTATAATAGGCGCCGGCGTTGGCCAGGCTGAACGCCCACCGCTGACCCATTTCCTCGGTCCAGGCGACCACTTCCCGAAGATCCGCCTCCAAGTGAACGATCGGCCGCTGACCCCCCGTATAGGCCAGGTCAGGGCTGGTGCCACGAGAGAGCAGGTACAGCATGACCGAGCGGGGACAGAAGTAAAACGGCACGTATTCGCCTACCTTCGTCCTCGGATGGCAGGGCACTTCCAGCTCCTCCAGCCGCCGCCTCTTGATGCGGGTCATGCCGATCGCCGCTGTCGGACCGCCGCGGGCGATCATTGCCGCGTCTGAGTAAAGGCAACCGTCGCGGCCGATGGAAGCCAGATTGTCGACGTGGGTGATGTGGTAGATCTTCGGGAAATCAGGGACGGTCATGCGGCGCCCCCTTCAGACGAACGGCTCGGCCGGTCGTGGAGCAGGACGGCCGTGCCCTCGCGGGGAGGGTCAGCGACCCAGGCGGGCTCAGAAAGGGGCATCGATGCGTGAATTCGAGTAGCGGGCTCCAATTCGGTTGCCGACTACCGGGCTGTCCAGCCGCAGGACTCCCTGACTCGCCCCCGCGGTACTGGGCAAGATACTGCCTGGCCAAGCTTCCGCAACGCGAGCGCAGAACCCGAGTATCGTCCGCGGTGCGCGCTCTGCTTGACGCAGATACCGGCAACCGTCTAACCCGCGGCTGCCTCCGTCGCCGCGGCGGGTACGCCCGGCTCCCCCTCCGTCCGCAGCACGTCCGCCGCCACCTCCCGCACCAGCTCGTCCCGCGCGTCGTTGAGCGCCTCCCGCGCCTCCCGGAAGCGCAGCCCGGAGCGCTGCACCGCAAGGTCGCAGAGCCGCAGCAGCCGCTCCACGGCGGCGTCGTCCAGCGGCACCGGCGCCCCCGCCAGGGCGGGCGTCCGCGCCTCCCCCGCATCGTGCGCCTCCAGCACGGCCTGCACCCGCGACAGCGTCGCCGCCCGCACGTACAGCTCGACGGCCATGTCGGCCAGGCGGGCCACCACGAACTGCCGCTCCACCACCCCGCGCCCGTAGCGGCGGATCACCCGCTCGGTGGCCACGCGCAGGTCGCGGGTGTGGTCCACCAGGTACTCGAAGTGCCCGCGCAGCCGGGGGTGGGGCTCGCGCTTCAGCTCCGGCTCGCCGCGGCCCAGCGCCAGCCGCACCCGGTCGGCGGCGAAGTCGGTGAGCAGCCCCAGCCGGGTGATGGGCTCGCGCAGCGCCGCCCCGATCTCCCGCAGCCGCTCCCCCGGCTCCTGCATCCCCGAGAGCCCCACGAAGAGGCGCAGCACCTCGTTGGTCCCCTCGAAGATCCGGGTGATGCGCGCGTCGCGGTACATGCGCTCGTAGGGATACCCCTTCACGAACCCCCGCCCCCCCGCGATCTGCACCGCGTCGTCCACCGCGCGGTCGAGGGCGTCGGAGTTCCACACCTTGGCCGCCGCGGACTCCAGCGCGTAGTCCACGTCGGCCCGGTCGGCGAGCCCGGTGGTGAAGTAGGCGACGCTCTCCGCGGTGAGCGCGTCGGCCGCCATGGCCGCCAGCTTCCCCTGGATCAGCTCGTACTCCGCGATGGGGCGCCCGAACTGCTCCCGTTCGCGCGACCAGCCGGTCGCCAGGCGCAGCGCCTGCTTGACCCCGCCCGCCGCCCCCGCCGACAGCCCCTGGCGCCCGGAGTTCAGCACCCGCATGGCCAGCTTGAAGCCCTCGCCCACCTCGCCCAGCACGTTCTCGGGGGGGACGCGCACGTCGCGGAAGTACAGCTCCGCCTGGTTGGAGCCCCGCGCGCCCATCTTGCGCAGCGCCGGCCCGCGCTCGAACCCCTCCATGTGCGGGCGGAGGACGAAGGCGGTCACCCGGTCGGCGGTCTTCCCGTCGCGCTCCACAGGCGTCTGCGCGAACGCCACGATGGTCTCCGAGAAGGAGCCGTTGCCGATCCAGATCTTGGAGCCGTTCAGCACCCAGCTGCCGTCCCCCGCCGGGACGGCGCGCGAGCGGATCCCGGCGGCGTCGCTCCCCGCCTCGGGCTCGGTGAGCGCGAACGAGGCGAACCACTCGCCGGTGGCGGCCTTCGGCAGGTAGAGCCGCTTCTGCTCGGGGGTGCCGGCGAGCTGGATCCCCTTGATCCCGATGGAGAGGTGCACCCCCAGCATGATGGCCAGCCCCACGTCGTAGCCGGTGACGAACTCGAAGACGCGGCAGTAGGCGCTCTGCGACAGCCCCATTCCCCCGTACTCCTCGGGGATGGAGATGCCGAACAGCCCCATTCGCTTCAGCTCCTCCACCACGTGGTCGGGGATCCGCTCGTGCTCGTCGATCCACTCGCGGTCCACGTGGGCCTCGCAGTAGCCGCGCAGCTCGCGGAGGAACCGCTCGACGCGGCGGTCCTCGTCCGGGTCCACGCGCGGGTAGGGGAAGAGGATGGCGTCGTCGATCACGCCGCTGAAGAGCTGGCGCGTGAACGAGGGCTTCTCCTGTGCCATGGGCGCGTGTCTCCGGCCGGGTGGGTGCGTCGGGTCGTCGTCGGGTGCGGCGGGGGATGGAAGAGCCGTGCCGGGCCTCAGAGCCGCGCCAGCAGCAGCGCCGCGGCCAGCGCCGCGCCCACGACCATCGCCAGGCGCAGGTGCCGGGCGAGCCAGGCGTGCACGGCGGGGCCCAGCCACCAGGCCAGCGCGGCCAGCACGGCGTACTTGAGCGCCCGACCGGCGAAGGCCCCGGCGAGGAAGGGGAGGAGCGGGACCCCGAAGGCCCCGGCGGCGACCGTATAGAGGACGAAGGGAACGGGCGTCCAGCCGGAGGTGGCGAGCGCCAGGAGCGGGCTGCCGCGGTACAGCGCGCCCACCGCCTCGAAGCGGGGGAGGAGGCCGTACCCGTCCAGCATCGGGCGGCCCACGCCCTCGAAGAACCGCGCGCCCAGCGTGTAGCCGACCGCCGCCCCGGCCAGCCCTCCGGCGGCCGCCAGCAGCGCCAGGTGCGGCGAGCGGCGGGGCCGCCCCACGGCCAGCGCCAGGAAGACGGCCTCGGTGGGGGCGGGGAAGAGGCACGCCTCCGCCACCGCCGAGAGGAAGAGGAGCGCCGGCCCCAGCGGGTGCGCCGCCCAGCGGGCCAGGCGGTCCCCCGCGGGCGCGTCGTCCGGGGCGGCCTGCCGCGGCGGCGTCACGCTTCGTCCGCGGCCTCCACCTCCACCTCGGCGGTGCCGTCCTCGCGGTAGGCCACGCGCACCGTCCAGGGGCGACAGCAGACCTGGCAGTCCTCCACGTACTCCTGGAGGGAGCCGCTCCCCGGGTCGAGGGCGAGGTGGCCGGTCTCCCAGCAGTAGGGGCAGCGCACGGCCGCCCCGGTGTCGGCGGTGCCGTCGCCCAGGGGGAAGGCGTCGTCCAGGTGGTCGTCGTCGGGGGCAGGGTCGCCGAGGCGGATCATGGCGCGCGGCTCAGCTGGAGTGGTCGTGGACCACCCTCCACCCTCCGGGCGTGCGGACCCACACCAGCGTGAACCACCCCGTCTGCTCCGCCTCGCCCCCGCCCGAGAGCACGAAGCGGCCGGTCTGGAGGGCGGCGTCCGGCCCCAGCGGGCGCACGACCACCTGCTCGAAGCGCAGCTGCTGCTTCGGACGGCCGTCGCGGAAGTACGCCCGGGTGAACGACTCCTCGATGGCGGCGACGCCGGGGCGCGGCCCGTTGCGCGTCATGAAGGTGACCGTGTCGGCGTAGATGGCGAGGTGCCCCTTCAGGTCCCCGCGGTTCCACGCGTCGGCGGAAGCCGCCGCCGCCGCGCGGATCTGCGCCTCGTCGGCGCTCCAGGCCGGGGACGCGGGCATGGGAGCGGACGCGCGGGCGGAGCACGCTCCCGTCAGCAGGACGCAGAGCAGGGCCAGGGCGAGCCGGTGCGGGCGGGGCATGGCAGCGGGCCGGGTGCGGGGGACGGAGGCGGGCGCGGCGGTCAGCCGCGCCGTACGACGGGCGAAGGTACGCGCGTCCCCCGGCCGGCTGCAAGCGCGGGCGAGTCCCTCCGCTCCGCACCCGCAGCTCACCCGGCTCGGCTTGAACAGCGGCCCCCGCCTCCCTACAATGCGACGTACCGGGACGCATCGCCCGGCGCTCGCAGCGACACCCTCTCCGGGCCTGGACGCGCATGCCCCGTTTCCTCGTCTTCGTGCTCGCCGCGGCGGTGGTGGCCGCCCTGGTCCTGGTGGCGCTCCGGCGCCGCCGCGGCCGGGCGCGCGCGGCGCTGCGGGACGGTCCCTTCCCGGAAGCCTGGCGGGGCGTCCTGGAGCGGAACTTCTCCCTCTACCGCCGCCTCTCCGCCGAGGACCGCGAGCGGCTGCACGGCCTGATCCAGGTCTTCCTCGCCGAGAAGAGCTTCGAGGGGTGCGGCGGCCTGGAGCTGACCGACGAGATCCGCGTCACCATCGCCGGCCAGGCGTGTCTGCTGCTCCTCAACCTGGAGGAGGCGGACTACTATGCGCGCCTCCGCTCCATCCTGGTCTATCCCGGCACCGTACGCCCGATGTACGTGGAGCGGGCGACGGCGACCGGGGCGCTCGCGCCGCCGGAGGAGGCACTCCTGGGGCAGTCCTGGGGGCACGGCACGGTGATCCTCACCTGGGACAGCGTGCGCCGGAGCGCGTCCGCGGCCGACGACGGGCGCAACGTGGTCTTCCACGAGTTCGCGCACCAGCTGGACCAGGAGGACGGGGCGGCCGACGGTGTCCCTTACCTGGAGAACGCCTCGGCCCTGCGCGCCTGGGGCGCGATCATGCAGGAGCACTACGCCGCCCTGCGGGAAGCGGTGGAGGAGGGACGCCGCACCCTGCTGGACGAGTACGGCGCCACCAACCCGGCCGAGTTCTTCGCGGTGGCGACGGAGCACTTCTTCGAGCAGCCGGTGCAGCTCCGCCGCGCGTACCCCGACCTGTACGACGAGCTCTCCGGCTACTATCGGCAGGACCCGGCGTCGTGGCCCGCGCGGGGTCCGGGAGAGGAGACGGGATGAGGCGGCGGGGCCGGCGCGTCCTCGTCGCGCTGCTCCTGGCGGCGTGCTCCCCGGCGCCGCTCCCCGCTCCCGCCGGCGCGCCCCCGGCCGCACCCGCCCCGGCGCGCGGCGCCGTCGTGCACGACACGGTGCGCTCCGCGGCGCTGCGGGGGAACCCGCTCGGCGACCCGGCGGACCGGCACGTCGCCGTCTACCTCCCGCCCTCCTACGCGTCCGACCCGTCCCGCCGCTACCCGACCGTCTACCTGCTGCACGGCTTCGACGGGGATCCCGCGCAGTGGACCGGCGGGCGGATGCGCCTCCCGGAGGCGATGGACTCGCTGGTGGCGGCCGGCGCGGTGAGGGAGATGATCGTGGTGATGCCCGACGGGAAGAACGCCCTCGGCGGGTCGTTCTTCGCGAACTCCCCGGCGACCGGGCGGTGGGAGGACTTCCTGGTGCGCGAGGTGGTGGAGCACGTGGACCGCCGCTACCGGACGGTCCCGGGCTCGAAGGGGCGGGGCGTCGCCGGGTGGTCGATGGGCGGGCACGCCTCGCTCCGGCTGGCGGGGCGGCACCCGGAGGTGTTCGGGGCGGCGTACGCGCTGAGCCCCTGCTGCCTGGGCGACCTGCGCCTCGACCTGGCGCCCGGCACCGAGGCGGGGCCGCGGGTGTGGCGCGAGGCGGCCGCCGTCCGCGACCGGGCCGGGCTGGCGGAGGCCCCGTTCGGGGCGCGGCTGGCGCTCGCGATGGCCGCCCTGTCGCCCCCCGACCCCGCCCGGCCGCTGGGGATCGCGCTCCCGTACGAGGCCGGCGCGGAGGGGCTGGTCCCCGCCGAACCGGCGCACTCCGCCTGGGAAGCGGTCTCCGCCGATTCGCTGGTGGCCCGCCACGGCGCGGGGCTGGCGCGCCTGAGCGGCATCGCGTTCGACGCGGGGACGGAGGACGGGTTCCGGCACATCCCCGCGAGCACCCGGGCGCTGTCGGACGCCCTCGGGCGCGCCGGGATCCCGCACGCCTGGGAGCTGTACGCCGGGACCCACGGGAGCCACGTCCCGGAACGTCTCCGCACCCACGTCCTCCCCTTCTTCTCCGCGCGCCTGGAGGCTCATCCGAGCGGTTTGCGGTAGCGGAGCCCCGTGGCCTGGTAGCCCAGCCGCTCGTAGAAGCGGTGCGCCCCCTCGCGCCGCGTCGCGGTGGTGAGGTGCACCGAGCCGGCGCCCGCCCGGCGGGCCCACGCCTCCGCCTCCCGCATCAGCGCCGCGCCGATCCCGCTCCCGCGGCGCGCCGGGTCCACCACCAGGGCCAGGACACGCGCGTAGGGCTCGTCGTAGCTGTACGCGTGCCCGCGGAACACCCCCACCATCCCCACCAGCTCCCCGGCGGCCTCGGCCACCCGCGTGTGGTAGGCGGGGTCGGGGAGGATCGGCTCCAGCCGCGCGGCCATCTCCGCCGCGCCGGTGGGGTAGCCCAGGTGGGTCACGAGCCGGGCGAGACCTGCGGCGTCGCCGGCGTGGGCGGTGCGGATGAGGACGTCGTCCATGGGGGCGTGCGTGCGGGGGAGGGCTGCGTGCCGGACGAATGTCTGCGCCGCCGCGGCCCCGGGTCAAGACCGCCGCACTTGCCCCGGGCCGGCGCCGCGGCGAGACTGTCCGCATGTCCACCGGCCCCGACCTCCTCCACGTCACCAGCGGCGACGCCGCCGCGCAGCGGATCGCGCTCGCCGTCCCGGGAGGTGAGGTGCTCCCCTGGCGCGACGTGCTCCACGAAGGCCCCGTCCCCGCAGGGCTCCCGCCGGAGGGGCTGAACCGGGTGCGGGCGCGCTTCCTGGCGGAGCAGGGCTGGGCGGAGGAGGACGGCACGCGGCGCGGGCTGGACGACCGCGACCGCCGGCTGGCGGAGGGCGCCGCGCGCGGCGAGGTGGTGCTCTGGTTCGAGCACGACCTCTACGACCAGCTCCAGCTCCTCCAGGTGCTCGACCTGCTGGCCGAGACGGTGGCGGAGGGGCGGGTCTCGCTGGTCTGCATCGGCTCGTTTCCCGGGGTGGAGCCGTTCCACGGGCTGGGGCAGCTCACCCCGGGGCAGCTCGCCGGGCTCCTCCCCGGCCGGGCGCCGGTCACGGCGGGGCAGCGGGAGCTGGCGCGCGCCGCCTGGGCCGCGTTCCGCGCGCCGGACCCGGAGGGGATCGAGAGCGTGCTGGCCGGCGACACCGGGGCGCTCCCCTTCCTGCGCGGCGCGCTCGTCCGGCACCTGGAGCAGTTTCCCGCGGTGGGGGACGGGCTGGCCCGCACCGAGCGGCAGCTGCTGGAGGCCGTCGCGGCGGGTGCGGCGACGCGCCGCGAGCTCTTCCTGGCCGACCAGGCGCGGGAGGAGCGCGTGTTCATGGGCGACACGGCGCTCTGGGGCTGGGTGCGAGCGCTGACGGTCGGGCCGGAGCCGCTGCTGCGCGTGCCGGGGCAGGGCCCGTCCCGGACGGACGAAGACGACGGCTTCGGGGAGCAGCGCCTGGAGCTGACGGACGCCGGGCGCGAGGTGCTGCGCGGTGGGGGCGACCGGGTGGCGCTGGGCGGCGTGGACCGCTGGCTGGGCGGCGTGCACCTGCGGGGCCGCTCCGTGCCCTGGCGCTGGAACCGGTCCTCGGGCAGGCTGGCGAGGGAGGCGGAGTAGCCGCCCGGCGGGGCTGCCAGGGTTGCAGCGGGGGCGCTCAAAATGGCGCTCCCGCTTGCCTTTTCGGCCTGCTCCGGGGCCCTCGGGCTGGTATCCCGGTTGCACGGTCCTCGTCGCGGAAGCGCGCGCCGCGGTGGCGCACGCCTGCAACCCTTCGAGAATCGGGAGGACACCATGGTCAGGAGCGTGAACCGGCTGGCGACCGTACCGTTCGACCGCCTCTTCGAGGCGGTGGCGGAGCCGTTCGGGCGGTCGGCTGCGGAAGGGGCGATGCTGCGGAGCCCCGCGACGGAGGTGATGGAGACGGAGGAAGCCGTCGAGGTGGTCATGGAGATGCCCGGCGTCCGCAGGGACGACCTGGACATCGGCCTGGAGGCCAACGTGCTGACGGTGCGCGCCCTGAAGCAGCCGAACCGGGTGGAGAACGCCCGCTACCACCTGTCGGAGCGCCGCTACGGCGTCTTCTCCCGCTCGTTCGTGCTCCCGCGCCAGGTGGACGCGGACCGGATCGAGGCGGACTACTCCGACGGCCTGCTGCGCATCCGCGTGCCCAAGAGCGAGCAGGCGCGCCGCCGCAGGATCGAGATCCGCGGCGCCGGGGACGCCCAGCAGGTCGAGTCGTCCACCGGCCAGACGACGGCCTGACGCGATCCCGGCCGACGCAGCGAGGGCCGGCTCCCGTCAGGGGGCCGGCCCTGCGTACTGTCCTCACCCGGCCCGCCGGATGCTCCGGCAAGGGCGACCCCCTCCCCCCGGCCCCCTCCCCGCAAGGGGGAGGGGGAGAACGACGGGTGAGGCACGCGCCAAAGCCTGCGTGAGGGATGCGAGCGCGAAGCGGCGAGACCCACAGTGGTATCGTGGGGCTCGCCTCCGTTAGCGGGCGTAGTCTGCCCGCCTACGGAGCCGCAGCCCGACCCGAGCGCCAGCGAGGGGCACGCCCGAATCCGCGGCCGACTATCGCTCCACCCGGTCGATGAACAGCTCCAGCCTGTGGTTCACCCGGAACCCGGCGAGCCCGTCCGTGGACAG
>DATABU010000815.1:0-6317 GCA_036259415.1 Longimicrobiaceae bacterium | reverse complement strand
GGCGAGATCCGCCCCGAAAGGAGCAGCCCCACGGCGAAGCCGCCCGCCGCGCCGAGCGCGAGCAGGACGAGCTCTCCCGGCTGGAGGACGCGGTGCTGGACGCGTTCCTGGCGGACGAGACGCTCGGGGAGCGGGGGATCGACGTGGGCGCCATCAGCCGCGGGATCATCGAGCTCTCCGGCTCCGTCTACACCGGGGACGAGGCGGACCGGGCGGTGCGCGTCGCCCAACGCGTGGCCGGCGTGGAGACGGTGGTCAACCGGCTGGACGTGGAGGACGACGGCCGCCGGCACGGCCGCTACCCGCTGCGCGACGACGACGCCGCGCGCCGGGAGACCCGCTGGACGGGGCTGGGCGGCGGGATGGGGCGCCGCCGGCAGGGGCGCGAGACCGACCCCGACCGTCCCGACGACTCGCAACACAACCGTGAGGTAGCCTTGGAGCACACCGACCGCAGCGAATTCGAGCTGGAGACGGGGCACTCCCGCCCCCGCAACGCCGAGCGCCCCGAGGTCCAGCGGGGCAAGCCGGAGGGCTACCGCGAGGACCAGTTGGACAACCAGGACCCGGTGGGGCCGCACACCTACGGCGGTGTCCCCCGTCCCCCGCGCGGCCCGGACCGGAACCCCGCCTCGCGCGTGGGCGAGGGCCCCAAGCCCGGAACGGAGCTCCGCCTGGAGTCGGCCGACGTGCCGGTGAAGCCGCACGGGGAGGACCCGGGCGCCGGCGGCGCCGAGGGCGAGGGCGGGCAGCACGCCTGAGGGCGCCATGGCCGGCACCGCCCTGAAGGAGCAGATCCGCGGCGACCTGAACTCGGCGCGGCGCGACCGGGACAGGCTGCGCACCACCGTGCTCACCACCCTCCTCTCCGACCTCCGCAACCGGGAGATCGAGGTGGGGCACGAGCTCTCCGACGAGGAGGTGCTCCCGGTGGTGAGCACGGGGATCAAGCGCCGCCGCGAGGCCGCCGAGCAGATGCGGGCCGGCGGCCGCGAGGAGCTGGCCGCCAAGGAGGACGAGGAGGCCCGCATCCTCGCCGTCTACCTCCCGCCGCAGCTGGACGAGGACCGGGTCCGCGCCTACGTCCGCGACGCCATCGCCGGCGGCGCCGGCGACCTGGGGGGCGTGATGAAGGCCGTCATGCCCCGGGTCAGGGGACAGTTCGACGGTAGGGAGCTCAACCGCATCGTCCGCGAGGAGCTGGGGTAGGGCCCCCCGGCTGGGCGCCCGCGTGAGGGATGCGAGCGCGAAGCGGCGAGACCCGGGGGCAGTTTCCCGGGTCTCGCCTCCGTTAGCGGGCGTGGTGTGCCCGCTTACGGAGCCGCAGCCCGACCCGAGCGCCAGCGAGGGGCACGCCCGAACCCCCCCGTTCGACCCCTCACGCCGGCGTGAACGCCGCGACCAGCACCGCCGACAGCCGCTGCGTGGACGGCGAGGACGCGGTCCAGCTCCGCGAGGATGCCGAAGAACGGTTCGCCGAGGGGTATGAGGCGTACCTGCGCTCCTCCGGCACGGGGGAATTGTAACGAGCATGCAACGCGCGGCCCCCGGCTACGACTCACCTGCTCCCCGGTGAAGAACTCTCCGCGGCGCGGGGCGCGGGGGCTTTCCGCCAGCATCGGCGCCCCGCGGCGCCCGCCCGGGTCACGGGCGCGAGCACCCCGCGTTACCGGTTCGTTACGCACCCTCTCTAGCTTCCTCGCGTCCAACTTCCACGACTCCCTCACAGGGACTTCCCAACGATGACGCGAACCCGGACTGGAGCTCTCTCCCTAGTCTTGGCTTTCGGGCTGGCGGCGTGCGGCGACGGCGGCGGGGCGACCCCCGGCGCCATGGCGAAGGGCGGCGACGCGGGCGGCGCGGGCACCGTCGCCCTCACCGGCGCCGGGGCGACCTTTCCCTATCCCATCTATTCCACCTGGTTCGACACCTACGGGCGCGAGCACCCCGTCCGGATCACCTACGGCTCCATCGGCTCGGGCGGCGGGATCCGCCAGGTGACCGAGGGGACGGTGGACTTCGGGGCCTCCGACGCCCCCATGAACGAGGAGGAGCTCTCCAAGGCCCCCGGGATGATGCACATCCCCACCGTGCTGGGCGCGGTGACGGTGGCGTACAACCTCCCCGGCGTCCAGCAGCCCCTCAACCTGACCGGCGAGGTGCTGGCCGACGTCTTCCGCGGCGCCATCACCCGGTGGGACGACCCGCGGATCGCGCAGCTCAACCCGGGCGTCGCCCTCCCCGCCCGCGACGTCCTGGTGGTGTACCGCACCGACGGGAGCGGCACCACCTACGTGTTCACCGACTACCTATCCGCCGTGAGCCCGACGTGGAAGCAGCGGGTGGGGACCGGCAAGTCGGTGCAGTGGCCCACCGGCCTGGGCGCCAAGGGGAACGAGGGCGTCGCCGGGCAGGTGCGCCAGACCGAGGGCGCCATCGGCTACGTGGAGCTGGCCTACGCGCGGCAGACCAGCCTGCAGACCGCCGCCGTCCAGAACCGGGCGGGGCAGTTCGTACAGCCGTCCGTGGAGGCGACCAGCGCCGCCGCCGAGGGGATCGCGCAGCAGCTCGGCGCCGACCCGGACTTCCGCGTCTCCATCGTGAACCCGGAGGGGGCGCAGGCGTACCCCATCGCCTCCTGGACGTACCTGCTCGTCCCGCCGCACGTGGAGGACTGCGCCAAGGCCGGGGCACTGGTGGACGTGGTCCGCTGGAGCCTGACCCAGGGCGACGAGGCCGCACGCCGGCTGCACTACGCGCCGCTCCCGGAGGCGGTGGAGACGCAGGTGATGCGGAAGCTGGGCACCCTCACCTGCGGGCCCGACCGGCAGCCCGTGGCCGCGGCGAGCTGACGTGGCCATGCAGCCAGTCCCGGAGGAGGTCGGCGTCGTAGCCGGCCCCCCTCCGGGCCGCTCCCCGAGCTACGGGGTCCTCCCGGCGGTCGGACGGGGGAACCTGGCCGACCGCGTCTACGGCGCCGTGCTGGTGGGGATGGGGCTCGTCATCCCCCTGCTCCTGGCCTTCCTGCTCTTCCGGGTGGGCGTCTCCGCGCTCCCGGCCATCCGCGAGTTCGGGTGGAGCTTCATCGGCAGCAGCGAGTGGAACCCGGTGGAGGGCGAGTTCGGAGCCCTCCCCTTCATCTTCGGGACGGTGGCCTCCTCGTTCCTGGCGGTGCTCATCGCGGTGCCGCTGGCCATCGGGCTGGCCATCTTCCTCACCGAGCTGGCGCCCCGCTGGGTTGCCGCGCCGGTCGCATTCGGGACCGAGCTGCTGGCCGCCATCCCCAGCGTGGTGTACGGGCTCTGGGGGATCTTCGTGCTCGTCCCCTGGCTCCGCACCGCGGTGCAGGAGCCGCTGGCGAACGCGCTGGGCGACACCATCCCCCTCTTCCGGGGGCCGGCGTACGGGGTGAGCATCCTGTCGGCCGGGGTCATCCTCGCCATCATGATCGTCCCCTTCATCTCCGCCGTGTCGCGCGAGGTGCTGGCCGCGGTGCCGCGGGTGCAGCGCGAGGGGGCGCTGGCGCTGGGCGCCACCCGCTGGGAGATGACCTGGCAGGTGGTGCTCCCCTACGCCACGCCCGGGATCATCGGGGCGACCATCCTGGGGCTGGGGCGCGCCCTGGGCGAGACCATGGCGGTGACCATGGTGATCGGCAACCGGCCGGAGATCACCGCCTCGCTGTTCGCACCCGGCTACACCATGGCGAGCGTGCTGGCGAACGAGTTCGCCGAGGCGTCCAGCGACCTGTACCTGGCGGCGCTCATGGAGATCGCGCTGATCCTCTTCGGGATCACCGTGGTGGTGAACACCTTCGCGCGCCTCCTCGTGTGGCGCGTGGCGCGGCGGGGGGGGCGATGAGCGCGGACGCGGCCCTCTCCTGGCGCGACCGGCGGCGCCGCAGCGCCAACCTGGTGATGCTCACCCTCACCGGGGTGGCGGCGCTCCTGACGGTGGTGCCGCTGGTGCTGATCCTCTACCACCTGCTCACCGCGGGGCTGTCGTCCATCAACGTCGACTTCTTCACCCAGCGCCCGGCCCCGGTGGGACAGGAGGGCGGGGGGATGGGGAACGCGGTGCTGGGGACCGTGATCCTGGTGGGGGTCGCCGCCGCGCTGGGGCTCCCCGTGGCGGTGGGCGCCGGGCTCTTCCTGGCCGAGGCCGAGGGGAGCCGCCTCGCGAACGCCGTGCGCTTCCTCACCGACGTGATGAACGGGATCCCCTCCATCGTCGTGGGGATCTTCGTCTGGGCGTGGATCGTGGTCGCCATGGGCGGGTTCAGCGCCCTCGCCGGCGGGGTGGCGCTCGCCATCATGCTCCTCCCCATGGTGACGCGCACCACGGAGGAGATGGTCCGCCTGGTCCCGCGCGAGCTGCGCGAGGGCGGGCTCGCCCTGGGCTTCACCCGCTGGCGCACGACACTGGGGATCGTGCTCCCCGCGGCGCGCAGCGGCATCCTCACGGGGATCCTGGTCGCGCTGGCCCGCGTCGCGGGCGAGACGGCGCCGCTCCTGTTCACGGCCTTCGTGAACCCGTACTGGAGCTGGAGCCTCACCGAGCAGATCGCCGCGCTCCCCGTGCAGATCTTCCTGTACGCCACCTCCCCGTTCGAGGAGTGGCACCGGCTCGCCTGGGCGGCGGCCCTGGTCCTGATCGGCCTGGTGCTCGCGGTAAGCCTGGCGGCCCGGTTCCTGATCCGAAGTCCCTACAAGGACCTTTAGCATGTCCTCATCGTCCATCAAGGCGTCCTCCATGGTCCCGTCGCAATCCCCGGCTCACCGCCCCGAGAGCGCCGCGGCGCCGGGCGCCGAGCAGACGAACGCGGTCTCCGCGGTGGAGGCCCGGGACTTCTCCTTCTGGTACGGCGGCACGCGGGCGCTGAACGACATCACGCTCACCGTCCCCGAGCGGAAGGTGACGGCGCTCATCGGGCCGTCGGGGTGCGGGAAGTCCACCTTCCTGCGCTCCATCAACCGGATGAACGACCTGATCGCCGGCACCCGGCACGACGGCGACATCCGGATTCACGGCGCCTCGGTGTACGACCCGGGGGTGGACGTGGTGCAGCTCCGCAAGCGGGTGGGGATGGTGTTCCAGAAGTCGAACCCCTTCCCCAAGTCCATCTACGACAACGTGGCGTACGGCGCCCGCGTCAACGGCATCGCCCGGGGGCGCCGGGAGCTGGACGGGATCGTGGAGCGCTCGCTCCGGCAGGCGGCCATCTGGGACGAGGTCAAGGACCGGCTGGACCGCAGCGCCCTGGGGCTCTCGGGCGGGCAGCAGCAGCGCCTCTGCATCGCGCGGGCACTGGCCGTGCAGCCGGACGTGCTGCTCATGGACGAGCCGGCCAGCGCGCTGGACCCCATCGCCACGCAGAAGATCGAGGAGCTCATCTACGAGCTGAAGACGGACTACACCATCGTCATCGTGACCCACAACATGCAGCAGGCTGCGCGCGTCTCCGACTTCACCGCGTTCTTCTACATGGGCGAGCTGGTGGAAGTCGGGAAGACGGACGTGATCTTCACCAACCCGCGCGAGGACCGCACCGAGGCGTACATCACCGGGAGGTTCGGGTGAGCCCCGTCCCGGGAGTGCGCCACTTCCACGAGGAGCTGGCGCAGCTCAAGGGCCGGCTGCTGGACATGTCGCAGCTCGCCGAGGAGCTGCTGCGCGCCGCCGTGGAGGCGCTGCTGGAGCGCGACGAGGTCAAGGCCCAGTCGGTGATCCTGGGCGACCGCGAGCTGGACGCGCTGGAGGTGGAGGTGGACGACGCGTGCATCCACCTGCTGGCGCTGCAGCAGCCCATGGCGCGCGACCTGCGCCTCATCACCATGGCGATGAAGATCTCCAACGACCTGGAGCGCGTGGGCGACCACGCGGTGAACATCGCCGAGGCGGTCCCCCACGTCCTGGGCCAGCCGTTCGCGCAGTTCCCGGAGATCGAGGAGATGGCGCGCCTCGCCCGGGAGATGCTCTCCGACGCGCTGGACGACTTCGTCCGGGGCGACGCGGTGGGGGCGCGCGAGGTGTGCCGCCGCGACGATCGGGTGGACTCGCTGCACGAGTCGCTCTTCCGCATCCTCCTCACCCACATGATGGAGGACCCGCGGCGCATCGGCCCCTCCATGTCGCTCTTCCTGGTGAGCCGCAACCTGGAGCGCATCGCCGACCTGGCCACCAACATCGCCGAGGACGTGGTCTTCCTCGTGGAGGGGCGCACCATCAAGCACGGCGCGGACCGGCGCGAGGGATGAGCGCCTACATCCTGGTGGTGGACGACGAGCCGGACATCTCGGCGCTGGTGGCCTACCACC
>DATABU010000814.1:0-11285 GCA_036259415.1 Longimicrobiaceae bacterium | reverse complement strand
GCTGGTGCGCGGGGACGGGGGCGAGCGCCGCCTGGTGGGGTACGTGGAGGCGGCGGAGGGGACGGCGCCCTCGGCCGCGGAGCTGCGGGAGTGGGCGCTGGAGCGGGTGCCGGACTACATGGTCCCCTCCGCCTTCGTCGTCCTCGACGCCTTCCCGCTCTCCCCCACCGGGAAGGTGGACCGCCGCGCCCTGCCGGCTCCCGACTTCGGCGCCGAGGCGGACGCGCGCGTGGCGCCGCACACTCCCACCGAGGAGGTGGTCGCGGCGATCTGGGCCGCGGTGCTGGAGCTGCCGCGCGTGGGCGTGGAGGACGACTTCTTCGCGCTGGGAGGGCACTCGCTGCTGGCGACGCGGGTGGTCTCGCGCGTCCGCTCGGCGTTCGGGGTGGAGCTCCCGGTGCGCGCCCTCTTCGAGCACCCCACGGTGGCGCGGCTCGCGGCGCGCGTGGACGCGCTGCTGCGCGAGGGCGCCGGAACCGGCGCCCCGCCCATCGTCCCCGTCCCGCGCAACGGGGAGCTGCCGCTCTCGTTCGCGCAGCAGCGCCTCTGGTTCCTCGACCAGGTGGAGCCGGGGACGGCCGCCTACAACATGCCCGTCCACACGCGCCTGGCGGGCCCGCTCGACGTCGCCGCGCTGGACCGGGCGCTCGCCTCGGTCGTGCGGCGCCACGAGTCGCTGCGCACGCGCTTCCCGGCGCGCGACGGCCGGCCCGCGCAGGTGGTCGATCCGGCCCCCTCGCGTGCCGCTGCGCACGTGGACCTCTCGGGCCTGGCGGACTCCGCCCGCGGCGCCGAGCTGCTGCGGCTGGCCGCGGCGGACGCGCGGCGGCCGTTCGACCTGGCTGCGGGGCCGCTCTTCAGGGCGGCGCTGGTGCGGCTGGAGGCCGGGGAGCACGCCCTGCTCCTGAACGCTCACCACGCCGTGTCCGACGGGTGGAGCACCGGCATCCTCCTGCGCGAGCTGTCGGCGCTCTACGAGGGCGCGGCGCTCGCACCGCTCCCCGCGCAGTACGCCGACTACGCGGTCTGGCAGCGCGGCTGGCTCCAGGGCGAGACGCTGGCGCGGCAGGTGGCCTGGTGGACGGAGCGGCTGGCCGGCGCGCCGCCGCTGCTGGAGCTGCCGACGGACCGTCCCCGCACCGCCGAGCGCGGCGCCCGCGCCGGCCTGGAGCGCTGCACGCTCTCCCCGGAGACGACGCGCGCGCTGCGCGGTCTCGCCGGGGCGGAGGGAGCGACGCTGTTCATGGCGCTCCTGGCCGGTTGGCAGGCGCTCCTGGGTCGCTGGTCGGGGCAGGACGACGTGGTGGTGGGCTCGCCCATCGCCGGGCGCACGCGGGAGGAGACGGAGGGGCTGGTCGGGTTCTTCGTCAACACCCTCGCCCTGCGGGCCGACCTCTCCGGCGACCCCTCGTTCCGCACGCTGCTGGGCCGCGTCCGCGAGGCGACGCTCGGCGCCTACCAGCACCAGGACGTCCCCTTCGAGCGGCTGGTGGAGGAGCTGGGGATCGAGCGCTCGCTCACGCACGCCCCCGTCTTCCAGGCCAGCTTCGTCCTTCAGAACCTCCAGGGCGGGGAGCTGCGCCTGGGAGACGCGCGGGCCGAGCCGCTCCCGCTCCCGGGCGGGAGCGCCAAGTTCGACCTCTCGCTCGGCTTCGGCGAGCGGGGCGAGGGGCTGGCGGGGTGGATGGAGTACGACCGCTCGCTCTTCGACCCCGGGACCGCCCGGCGCATCGCGGAGCACCTCGCCCTCCTGCTGGAGCGAGCCGCGGCCGACCCGGACGCGCCGCTCTCGGCGCTCGCCGCCGCCCCGGAGGCGGAGCTGCGCACCGTCCTGGGCGAGTGGAACGACACCGCCCGGCCCTACCCGCCGCTGCTGGCGCACGAGGCGTTCGCCGCCCGCGCCGCGGAGACCCCGGACGCCGCCGCCCTCCGCTTCGAGGGCGAGGAGACCAGCTACGCCGAGCTGGACGCGCTCACCGCGCGGATGGCGGCGCACCTGCGCGCCCGCGGGGTGGGACCGGAGACGCCGGTGGCCCTCTTCCTGGACCGGGGGGTGGCCCGGCTGGCCGCGGTGCTGGCGACGCTCCGGGCGGGGGGCGCCTACGTCCCGCTCGACCCCGACCACCCGGAGGAGCGCACCCGGCTGGTGCTGGAGGACGCCGCGCCGCGGATCGTGGTGACCCGGCGCGGGCTCGCGGACCGGCTGCCGGCGGGGCTCGCCACGGTGCTGCTGGACGAAGGGGTACCGGACGCGCCCGCTCCCGAGAGCGGCGTCGCACCGGAGAACCTGGCGTACGTCATCTACACCTCCGGCTCCACCGGCCGCCCCAAGGGCGTGCGGGTGACCCACGCCTCGCTGGGCAACTTCATCCAGGCGACCCGCGACGCCTTCGGGTTCGGCGCGGGCGACGTGGTCCCCTGCGTGGCCTCGTACGCCTTCGACATCTGGGCCTTCGAGGCGCTGCTCCCGCTGGCCGTGGGTGGGATCGCGCACCTGTACACGCACGAGCAGGTGCTCGACGCCGAGCGGATGGCGGGGGAGCTGGAGGACGCCACGGTGCTGCACGCCGTCCCGGCGCTGATGCGGCAGGTCTGCGCCGCGCTGCGGGAGTCGGGCCGCGCGCTCCCGGGCGTGCGCGCCGCCTTCGTGGGCGGCGACACGGTCCCGCCCGACCTGCTGCCCGAGATGCGGGAGGCGTTCCCGGCCGCCGCGGTCCACGTGATGTACGGCCCCACCGAGGGGACCATCGTCGCCGCCAGCACGCAGGTGCCGGACGGCGCCGCGGTCGAGCGGCACCTGATGGGCCGCCCCCTGCCCAACGTGCGCCTGTACGTCTGCGACGCGCGCGGCGGGCCGGTCCCCGTCGGCGTGCCCGGCGAGGCGTGGATCGGCGGGGCGGGGGTGGCGCGCGACTACCTGGGGCGCGCCGACCTCACCGCGGAGCGCTGGGTCCCCGACCCGTTCTCCCGCGAGGCCGGCGCCCGCGCCTACCGCACCGGCGACCGCGCCCGCTGGCTCCCGGACGGCACGCTGGAGTTCCTGGGGCGCGTGGACCGGCAGGTGAAGATCCGCGGCTTCCGCATCGAGCCCGGCGAGGTGGAGACCGCGCTGGACGCCCACCCGGCGGTGCGCGAGGCGGTGGTCGTGGTCCGGAGCGACGGGCCGGGCGGGCCGCGGCTGGTGGCGTACGTTGAGCCCGAGACCGGGGCGGCCCCCACCGCGGCCGGACTGCGCGCCTGGGTCGCGGAGCGCGTCCCGGAGTACATGGTCCCCTCGGCGTGGGTGCTGCTGGAGCACCTCCCGCTCACCCCCACCGGGAAGCTGGACCGCCGCGCCCTCCCCGCGCCGCCGGAGGCGGAGGGGGCGGACGGAGGCGAGGAGCCGCGCACCCCCACCGGGGAGGTGCTGGCGGGGATCTGGGCGCAGGTGCTGGGCGTGGAGCGCGTCGGCGCGGCGGACGACTTCTTCTCGCTGGGCGGCCACTCGCTCCTGGCGACGCAGGCGGTCTCCCGCGTCCGCACGGCGTTCGGCGTGGAGCTGCCGGTGCGCGCCCTCTTCGAGGCGCCCACCGTGGCCCGGCTGGCGGAGCGGGTGGACGCCGCGCTCCGGGCGGGGCAGGGGATCCGGGTCCCGCCCCTGGCGCGGGCGGAGCGCGCCGGCCCGCTCCCGCTCTCGTTCGCGCAGGAGCGGCTCTGGTTCCTGGACCGGCTGGACCCGGAGAGCGTCGCCTACAACATGCCGCTCGTCCACCGGCTGCGCGGCGCGCTGGACCCGGCGGCGCTGCGGCGGGCGGTGGCGGCGGTGGTGCTGCGCCACGAGTCGCTGCGCACCGTGCTCCCCGCGGTGGAGGGCCGGCCGGTGCAGGTGGTCCTCCCCCCGCCGGCCGTGCCGCTGGCGGTGGTGGACCTGTCCGGGCTCCCGGCCGACCGGCGCGAGGCCGAGGCGCGCCGCGCGGCCGCGGCGCTGGCGTGGCGGCCCTTCGACCTGGCCGCGGGGCCGCTCTTCCAGGCGGCGCTCCTGCGCCTGGACCGCGACGACCACGCCACCGTCTTCGCCGTGCACCACGTGGTCTCCGACGGGTGGTCCACCGGGGTGCTCTTCCGCGAGCTGGGGGCGGCCTACGCCGCCTTCGCCCGGGGCGAGACCCCGCGCCTCCCCGAGCTGCCGGTGCAGTACGCCGACTACGCCGTCTGGCAGCGCGGCTGGCTGGTGGGCGAGACGCTGGACAGGCAGGTGGCCTTCTGGCGGGAGCGGCTGGCCGGCGCCCCCGCGCTCCTGGAGCTGCCCACCGACCGCCCGCGGCGCCCGGTGCGGGCCCCGCGGGCCGGCACGGCCGCCTTCGACCTCCCCCGGCCGGTGGCGGACGGGCTGCGGGCGCTCTCCCGCGCGGAGGGCGCCACCCTGTTCATGACCGCGCTCGCGGCCTGGCAGCTCCTCCTCGCCCGCTGGGCGCGGCAGGACGACGTGGTGGTGGGCACGCCGGTGGCGGGGCGCACCCACGAGGCGCTGGAGGGGCTGGTCGGCTTCTTCGTCAACACCCTCGCGCTGCGGACCGACCTCTCCGGCGACCCCACCTTCCGCGAGCTGCTGGGCCGGGTGCGGGAGGGGACGCTGGCCGCCTACGCCCACCAGGAGCTCCCCTTCGAGCGCCTGGTGGACGAGCTCCAGCCGGAGCGCAGCGTCACCCACACCCCCGTGTTCCAGGTCACCTTCACCGTGCAGCGCGGCGGCGGGGCGGGACCGGAGCTCGGCGGCGTGCCGCTGGTCCCGCTGGGGGGCGGGACGCGCACCGCCAAGTTCGACCTGTCGCTCGTCCTCGCCGAGGGCGACGAGGGGGCGGCGGGCGTCCTGGAGTACGACGCCGGCCGCTTCGACGAGGCGACCGTGCGGCGCATTGCGGCGCACTTCGCCACGCTGCTGCGCGAGGTGGCGGCGGCGCCGGACGCGCGCGCGGGCGCCCTCCCCCTGGTGGACGAGGCGGAGCGGCTCCAGCTCGCCCGGGTGAGCGCGCCCGCCCTCCCGGCGGGGCCCGCGCCCGCGCCGGTCCACGAGCAGGTGCTGGCGCAGGCCCGCCGCACCCCGGGGCTCCCGGCGCTGTACGCCGGGGACGCGACGGTCACCTTCGCGGAGCTGGAGCGCCGCGCCGCCGGCCTCGCCCGGAGGCTGCGGGCGCGCGGGGTCGGAACCGAGGTCCGGGTCGGCATCGCGGCCGGGGACGGGCCGGAGCAGGTGGTCGCCGCGCTCGCCACCCTGCTCGCGGGCGGCGCCTACGTCCCGCTGGACCCGTCGCACCCGCGGGACCGCCTCGCGCTGGTAGTGGAGGACTCGCGGATCGCCCTGCTCCTGGCCGACGCGGCCTCGGCGGAGCGCGTGCCGCCCGGTGGAGCGGAGGTGCTGCTCCTGGACGGCGGCGAGGATGGGGAGGACGCGGGAGAGGGCGCCTTCCCGGAGGTCGACGGGCGGAGCGCGGCGTACGTGATCTACACCTCCGGCTCCACCGGGCGGCCCAAGGGCGTGGTGGTGGAGCACGCCGCGCTGGCGGCGAGCCTGCACGCCGCCCGGGAGGCGCTCGACTTCCGCGGCGGCGAGGTCGTCCCCCAGCTGGCGAGCCAGGCGTTCGACGTCTGGGGCTTCGAGGTCTACCTCCCGCTGCTCTGCGGGAGCGCGGTGCGCCTCCACCCGCGCGAGCGCGTCGTGGACGTCCCCCGCCTGGCGCAGGAGCTGGAGGAGGTCGACGCCCTGCACGCCGTGCCCGCGCTGATGCAGGAGGTGGCGCGCGCCGTCCGGGCCGGGCGCGGCGCGCTGCCGCGGATGCGGCGCGCCTTCGTGGGCGGCGACACCGTCCCCCCGGAGCTGGTGGCGGAGATGCGGGAGGCGTTCCCGTCCGCGGCGCTTCACGTGATGTACGGCCCCACCGAGGCTTCCATCCTGTGCGCCTCGGTGCCCGTCCCGGCCGGGGGACTGGCGGGGCGGATGGCAGGCCGGCCGCACCCCGGGGTGGCGCTGCACGTGTGCGGCCCCCGCGGCGAGCCGCAGCCGGTGGGCGTGCCCGGCGAGCTGTGGATCGGCGGGGCGCAGCTGGCCCGCGGCTACCTGGGCCGTCCCGAGCTGACGGCGGAGCGCTGGGTGCCCGACGAGCTCTCGGGCGAGCCCGGGGCGCGCCTCTACCGCACCGGAGACCTGGCGCGGCGGCTCCCGGACGGCACGCTGGAGTTCCTGGGCCGCATCGACGGCCAGGTCAAGGTTCGCGGCTTCCGCGTCGAGCTGGGCGAGATCGAGGCTGCGCTCGCCGCGCACCCCGGCGTCGCCGAAGCCGTGGCCCTCGTGCGAGAGGACGTCCCGGGCGACCGCCGCATCGTCGCCTACCTGCGGCGGGAGGAGCGGGCCGACCCCGCCGTGGACGAGCTGCGCGCCAGGGCGCGCGCCGCGCTCCCGGAGTACATGGTCCCCTCTGCCTTCGTGGTGCTGGACGCCTTCCCGCTCACCCCCACCGGGAAGCTGGACCGTCGGGCGCTCCCCGCGCCGGAGGCGGAGGCCGCCGGCGAGGCCGACGCCCCGCCGCGGACGGAGCTGGAGCGGACCATCGCGGCGGTCTGGGAGGAGGTGCTGGGGACGAGCGGGATCGGCACCCGCCGAAGCTTCTTCGACCTGGGAGGGAACTCGCTCCTGGTGGTGCAGGCCGCGGCGAAGCTGGAGGCGGCGCTGGGGAGGAAGGTGCCGGTGCTCGACCTCTTCCAGCACTCCACCGTGGCCTCGCTCGCCCGGCACCTCTCCGGCGGCGAGGGGGAGGAGGAGGGCCGCCGGCCGGACGAGGGACGCTCCGGGAAGCTCTCCGCCGGCAAGGATCGGCTGGACCGCCTGCGGCGGCGGAAGGGGGCGGCGGGGTGAGCGTGCGGGGGCGGTCGACAGGACCGGCTCCCGCGCGTATTATTCACGTCAGCTTGCGCCAGCCGCCCGGCGGACCGCCCCCACCCCCGGTCAGAAGCGGACAGGGAGAGCCGGGTATCGCCCCGTTCCGGCCCACGGACCACCACCGAGAGCGATGTCGGAGAACAACGCGGGATCGAGGGAGGCGGCGCTCGCCGCCGCGCGCGAGGCGCTCCTCCGGAAGCGCATCCAGGGGGTGAGCGTCGCGGCCGCGCCCCGGGGGATCCCCCGGCGCCCGGACCGGGAGCGCGCGCCCGTCTCCTTCGCGCAGCAGCGGCTCTGGTTCATCGACCAGCTCAACCCCGGCGACCCCTCCTACAACATCCCCTCGCCGCTGCGGGTCGAGGGCCCGCTCGACGCCGCGTCGCTGGAGCGGGCGATCCGCGAGCTGGTGCGCCGCCAGGAGGGGCTGCGCACCACCCTCCGCACCGACGAGGCCGGGAACCCGGTGCAGGTCATCGCCCCGGAGCTGGAGTTCTCCCTGGCGGTGACGGACCTGGAGCCGTTCCCGGCGGCGGAGCGCGAGGCCGAGGCCATGCGCCGCGTGCGCGAGGAGGCCGCGCGCCCCTTCGACCTGGAGGCAGGTCCGCTCTTCCGCGCGGAGCTGCTGCGGCTGGGGCCGGACGACCACGTCCTCCTCTTCACGCTGCACCACGCCGTGGCCGACGGCTTCTCCACGCACCTGGTGGCGCGGGAGCTCTCCACGCTCTACGGCGCCTTCTCGCGGGGGCTCCCCTCGCCGCTCCCGGAGCTGCGCGCGCAGTACGGCGACTTCGCCGTCTGGCAGCGCAACCGGCTCCAGGGCGCGGCCTTCGAGAAGCAGGTGGCGTACTGGACGGAGCGGCTGCGCGGCGTCGCCCCGCTCCTGGACCTACCCGCCGACCACGCCCGCCCGCCCGTGCACGGGCACCGCGGGGCGCACGCGCCCTTCGCCCTCCCCGCGCAGGCAACGGACCGGCTCCGCGCCCTCGCCCGCGAGGAGGGGACCACCCTCTTCAGCGTGGTGCTGGCGGCGCTGGCCGCGCACCTGGGGCGCTACGCCCGGCAGGAGGACGTGGTGGTGGGCGTCCCCGTGGACAACCGCGGCCTCCCCGAGCTGGAGGAGATCGTGGGCGTCTTCCTCAACACCCTGCCGGTGCGCACCTCGCTGGAGGGCGACCCCACCTTCCGGGAGACGGTGCGGCGGGTCCGCGCGGAGACGGCGGGCGCCTTCGCCCACCAGGACGTGCAGTTCGAGAAGCTGGTGGACGAGCTGAAGATCGAGCGGAACCTCAGCTACCCGCCCGTCTTCCAGACCATGCTCACCTTCAACGAGGCCCGCGGGCACCCGGGCGCGCCGGAGGGCGCGGCGCCGCCCCCGGTCCGCTTCCGCCCCGTGCACGCCGACCCCGGCCGGGTCTCCTTCGACCTGGTGCTGGCGGCGGGCGCCGGCCCCGGCGGGATGCAGGGCGGCTGGAAGTACAGCGCCGACCTCTTCGAGTCCGCCACCGCGGAGCGGATGGCGCGCGAGTTCGAGCGGCTGCTGGAGCGCGTCTCCGCCGACCCCGACGTGCGCCTCGCCGACCTCGCCGTGCTGGAGGGCCCCGGCCGCGACGAGGTGCTCGCCGGGTGGAACCGCACCGCGCGCCCGGTCCCCGGCGCCGCCGGCCTGCACGGGCTGGTGGAGCGCTGGGCGGAGCGCACGCCAGACGCCGTGGCGCTGGTCGCGGGGGACGAGCGCGTCACCTACGGCGAGCTGGACCGGCGCGCCGCCCGGCTCGCCCGCGGGCTGGCCGCCCGCGGCGTGGGCCCGGAGACCCGGGTGGGGATCTGCACCGGCCGCGGGCCCGGCATGGTGGCGGCGATCCTGGCCGTGCTTAAGGCCGGCGGCGCCTACGTCCCGGTGGACCCCGCCTACCCGGCCGAGCGCATCGCCCTGCTGCTGGAGGACTCCGGCGTCCCGCTCCTCCTCGCCGACGCCGCCGCCCGCGGCGCGCTCCCGCCCTTCGCGGGGGAGGTGCTGGAGGTGGACGGCGACGGGGCGGGGGAGGACTGCGCGGGCTCCTTCCCGGCGCCGCAACCCGGGTCGGCGGCCTACGTGATCTACACCTCCGGCTCCACCGGCACCCCCAAGGGCGTCGTGGTCCCGCACGTCGCGGCCTGCAACGCCATCGACTTCGCCGTGGAGCTGTACGACGCCGGGCCGGGGAGCCGGGCGGTGCACACCGCTTCGCTGGGCTTCGACGCTTCGGTGATGGAGATCTTCCTCCCGCTGGCCGCCGGCGCCGAGCTGCACCTGGTGGACCGCGACGTCGTCCGCTCCGGCGACGAGCTCGCGGCGCTCCTGCGCGAGCGGGAGATCGACGTCTGGGTCTCCACCCCGGCGCTCCTGGACGCGCTCGCCGGCGAGGACTTCCCCGCGCTGCGGGTGGTCAGCACCGGCGGCGACCGGCTGGGCGGAGAGACGGCGCGCCGCTGGTCGGCGGGGCGGCGGATGCTGAACATGTACGGCCCCACCGAGAGCACCATCTACTCGGCGTGGCACGCGGTGGAGCCCGGGAGCGCCGACCCGCCCCCGGTGGGGCGGCCCGCCGCCAACACCCGCATCTACCTGCTGGATGGGGAGATGCGGCCCGTGATCCCCGGCGTCCCCGGCGAGATCTGGGTGGGCGGGGCGGGGGTGGCGCGCGGCTACCTGGGGCGGCCGGAGCTGACCGCGGAGCGCTTCGCCCCCGACCCGTACGCCGGGGAAGCCGGCGCGCGAATGTACCGCACCGGCGACCTGGGGCGGCTCCGCCCGGACGGCGCGCTGGAGTTCCGCGGCCGCGCCGACCAGCAGCTCAAGGTCCGTGGCTTCCGCATCGAGCCCGGCGAGGTCGAGGCCGCCCTCCTTGCGCTCGGCGGGGTGCGCGAGGCGGCCATCGTCGCCCGCGACGACGCCCCCGGCGGGCCGCGGCTGGTGGCCTATCTCGTCCCCGGCGGGGCCGGCCAGCTCCCGGCGGACCCGCGGCAGGCCCTCCGGGAGCGGCTCCCCGAGCACATGGTCCCCCAGGCGTGGGTCACCCTCCCGGAGCTTCCGCGCACCCCCAACGGCAAGCTGGACCGCCGCGCCCTCCCCGCGCCCGACGCCCGCCGCGACGAGCGGCGCGAGTACCGCGCGCCGCGCACCGCGCTGGAGAGGGTGCTGGCCGACGTCTGGGCCGCGGTGCTGGGGTGCGAGCGGGTGGGGATCGACGACGACTTCTTCGACCTGGGCGGACACTCGCTCCTCGCCACGCAGGTGGCCACGCGGCTCAAGTCGTCGCGCATCCCCGTCCCCGTGCGGATGCTCTTCCAGCACCCCACGGTGGAGGCGCTGGCGCGCGCGCTGGTCGCCGCCGAGCACCGCCCCGGCCAGACCGAGAAGGTGGCCGAGCTGGTCCTGCGCGTGCAGTCGCTCACGCCGGAGGCGCGCGAGCAGCTCCGGCGGCGCGGCGCCGCGGAGGTGGCCGGGTGAGCGCCACCCGTGCGCCGGAGCGCGTCCCCGTGCCGGGGCTCGCCCGCGCGGCCGGGGACGCGCCGCACGCGTGCGTCCACCACCTGTTCGAGGCGCAGGCCGCCCGCACCCCCGGCCGCGTCGCGGTGGAGGCGGACGACGGCGCCCTCACCTACGCCGAGCTGGACCGCCGCGCCGCCGCCCTCGCCGCCGTCCTGGCCGGGCGCGGCGTCGGCCCCGGGTCGCGCGTCGGCGTATTCGTGGAGCGCACCGCGGAGATGCCCGTCGCCCTGCTGGGCGTGCTCAAGGCGGGAGGCGCCTACGTGCCCCTGGACCCCGCCTACCCCGCGGACCGCGTCGCCTACGTCCTGGCCGACTCCGGCGCCGGCGTGCTGGTGACGCAGCCCGGCCTGCGGGACCGGCTGCCGGAGTTCGGGGGCGAGGTGGTGGAGGTCGGCGGGGAGCCCCCCTACCCCCCCGGCCCCCCACCCCCCCCAAGGGGCGGGGAGGGGTTAGGGGAGGGGGCCTCCCTCGCCTACGTGATCTACACCTCCGGCTCCACCGGCCGCCCCAAGGGCGTGATGGTGCCGCACGGGGCGGTCGTCAACTTCCTCCACACCATGCGGGAGCGGCCGGGGCTGGGCGAGGACGACGTGCTGCTGGCGGTGACCACGCTCTCCTTCGACATCGCCGGCCTGGAGCTTTTCCTCCCCCTGACGGTGGGGGCGAAGGTCGTGGTGGCGGGGCGCGAGACGGCGTCCGACGCGCGGCTGCTGGCGGAGCGGCTGGCGGGGTGCGGGGCCACGGTGATGCAGGCGACGCCGGCCACCTGGCGGATGCTCCTGGACTCCGGCTGGGAGGGCGACCCGGGCCTCCGCGCGCTCTGCGGGGGGGAGGCGCTCG
>DATABU010000813.1:0-3006 GCA_036259415.1 Longimicrobiaceae bacterium | reverse complement strand
GCGCGGCGCGGTGGTGGACTCGGTGGGATGGAGCTCGCCGCCGCGGCGGGGCGCCTCCTGGGCGCTGCGCGACCTGGGCGGGGAGCGCGCGGACGTGGCCGGCGCGGCATGGGCCGTCTCGGAGGAGAGCTTCGGGCGGGGAGACCGGGGATCGCCGGGGCGGGTGGATGCGTCGGGATCGCTGCAGGCGGCGGACACGGCGGCCGGCGCGTCCGCCGCCGCCGCGCTCGTGGAGGCGGAGGGGCCCGTCTACCGGAGCCACGTCGAGCTCGGCACGCCGCGGGACGGCACGCCGGCGGACGACCACCCGATGGAGAAGCGGCAGTACGTCCTCTCGTACAACCCGCTCCGCAACGTGGCGAACTGGGTGTCGTGGAACCTGAACCGGACCCACTTCGGGGACGCGCCGCGCTCCCCCTCCTTCACGGCGGACCCGGAGCTGCCGGCGCGGTTCACCCGCGTGGTCAGCTCGGACTACACGGGGAGCGGCTACACGCGCGGGCACATGGTGCGCAGCGAGGAACGCACGGCGACGGCCGAGGAGAACGCGGCGACCTTCCTGCTCACCAACATCCTCCCCCAGACACAGGACCTGAACGCCGGGCCGTGGCTGGGGCTGGAGCGCTGGCTCCAGGAGCAGGCGCAGCAGGAGGGGCGGGAGATCTACGTCGTCGCGGGCGGGATCTTCCCCGACCGGCCGCAGACGCTGAACGGGCGCGGCAGGGTGGCGATCCCCACGCGCACCTGGAAGATCGCGGTGCTGCTGCCGTACGGGCAGGGGCTCGCGGACGTGCGCTCCGCCCGCGACCTGCGCGTCGTCGCCGTGGACATGCCGAACGAGACCGGGATCTCGGGCCGCTCCTGGCGCGACTACCTGACCACGGTGGACGCGCTGGAGGCGGCGACCGGGTACGACTTCCTGGACCGGCTGCCGGACGGGATCGAGGCGGAGGTGGAGCGGGGGCGGTGACGGCGGTGCCCTTGCTCTGGCCGCCGGGAGGACCGGAACCCGTCGCTGCTACGAGGTCTCCCCCTCCCCCGCCGCCTCCTGCGCCAGCTCGTACGCCGCATTCCGCGCGATCCCCAGGCGCCTGCGCAGCTCCTTCGCGACCGCGCTGGGCGCCAAACCCTGCGCCAGAAGCGCCTGCGCCACCGAGCGCGCCGCCAGGGCGTCCGTCTCCGCCTCGGCCTCGGCGTCCTCGGGCCGTCCCTCCACCACCACCACGATCTCGCCGCGAGGCTCGCGCTCCTCGAAGCGCTCCGCCGCGGCTTCCGCCGGGCCGCGGAAGAACTCCTCGTGCAGCTTCGTCAGCTCGCGGCCGACGGCGACGCGCCGCTCCGGACCCGCCGCCGAGGCCAGGTCGCGCAGCAGCTCCGCCGTGCGGTGCGGCGACTCGTAGAGCACGGCCGCGTGCGGAAGCGCGGCGATCTCCTCCAGAAGCTCGGTGCGGCGCCCGCCCTTGCGGGGGATGAAGCCGTAGAAGGTGAAGCGGTCCGCGGCGATCCCGGAGGCCACCAGCGCCGCGAGCAGCGCCGAGGCGCCGGGAACGGGCACCACCTCGAAGCCCGCCTCCACCACCTCGCGGACGATGCGCGCCCCGGGGTCGGAGAGCAGCGGCGTGCCGGCGTCGGTCACCAGCGCGACGTTGCGCCCCTCGCGCAGCATCTCCACGACGGTCGTGGCGCGCGACGCTTCGTTGTGCTCGTGCGCCGAGACCATCCGCGCCACGATGCCGTAGTGGCGAAGCAGCGTCCCGGTGCGCCGGGTGTCCTCCGCCAGCACCACGTCGGCGGCCTTGAGGACCTCCACCGCCCGGAAGGTCATGTCGCCCAGGTTGCCGATGGGCGTGCTCACCACGAAGAGCGAGGCCACCTCAGAACCCCACCGCCCAGGGGAGGCGCGCGAAGAACCCCTGCTCCGCCAGCACGAACCGCGAGTCGCGCCCCACCCGCGCCAGCACCTCCGCCGGGTCCACCGCGTAGCGCTCCGCCGCGGCCGCCAGCGCCTCCGTCACCCACTCCGCCACCCCCTCGGTGAGCGCGCGCGGCGTGGCGACCGGGTCGCCGCGCACCCGCCCCTCGTCGGTGACGACGAACCCCTCCACCTCCGGCCGGCGGACCAGGACGGCGGCCTGGGCGCGGCGCATCAGCTCCAGCCCCGCCTCCCGCCCCACCGGCGCCGACAGCTCGCGCAGCACCCCGCCCACGATGCGGCGGTACAGGTCCACGAGCCCGGGGCCCGCCTGCACGGGAAGCTCGGCGAGCGCCGGGTAGAGGCCGACCCGGAGCCCGCCCCGCGCGCCGTCGAACACCGCGCGGACGTAGTCGCCCACCGGCACCGCGGGGTCGCGCTCGCAGAAGTAGCCGGTGCGGTAGCCGCCCCCCTCGAAGACCAGATACTGGTGCGCCCGCCCGTCGTCCAGCTCCACCACGCCGCTGAAGCAGCGCGCGCGCAGCGCCGGGAAGAGGCACTCGGGGCGGGTGGAGTCCTCGCCCTCCGCCCAGGGGAGCGGCTCCTGCACCAGCGTGGCGAGCATGGCGTTGAGCTGCGCCTCGGGCGCCCCCAGGTAGGCGATCTGCCCGCCCTCGCCGCGCTCGCTCTCCGTCCCCACCACGCGCAGCACCTCCGCCAACGCCACCTGCCTGCGCCCCGCGGGGTCCAGGCACGCGGCGTGGAACGGCTCGCCGTCGCGCAGGAAGATGAGGTAGCAGCGGTCGCCCAGCTGCACCGCGACGAAGCCGGGGACGCGGGCCGTGCGGTCACGCTTCCCGTCGCTGAGCAGGCCGGGAAGGTTGACGTAGCTGAGCCTGGTGCGGGGGAGGTAGGCGACTTCGTGCGGGAAGCGGTTCATGGCGCGAGGGACGGGTCGGGGGATGGTGACCCTGTGTAGAGTACAGCTTGCGTGCCGCCGCGGGAGACCGCGTCCGGGCTGGAGGCCGGCCCGCGCGCGCGCCGCGTTCGGCAAGGCGGCGGAGCACAATGCAAGAGCGCGGGGCCGGCGGCGT